>DASYTI010000003.1 GCA_036002485.1 Candidatus Methylomirabilota bacterium
GGCGCCACCAGGACGGTGTAGGTCCCCGTCGCGGGCAAGCTGAACACCTTGAGGAAGCCGCCCGGGGCCGTGATGGTGGTGGGGGCCACGAGCACGGTGCCGTCCGGCCTGTAGATGCTGACATTGGCTACGCCGATCGTCATCGCGCTCAACTCGAGCTGGAGCCCCTGGCCGCTGGTGCCATCGAAGACCACCAGGCCGATCTTGTTCTGGGTGGAGATCGTGATCGTCTTGTTCGTGGCCGCCGTCATGCGCGCAGTGGCCTGCACATCGGTGGCGAGATACGGGGACGGCGGCACGAACAAATCGCCACTGCTCGTGGCTGTCCCGCCGGGCGTCTGGACCTTGAGATGGCCGGATCCGACCGGATACACGGGCACGGTCGCCCCGAGGCTCGTAGCCGTCGCGGTGTTGACCTGCGCCAGCTTGAGCGTGTTGAAGTAGAGCTTGTCATTCGCAGGGACGGTCTCGAAGTTTGTACCGGTCACGCTAATGGCTGTCCCCGGCACCGCGATGGTCGGGGTGAAGCTCGTAATGGTCGGGGCCCCGCTATTCGCCGCCACCACGAAGTTGGTCACGCTCGTGGCCGAGCCGGAGGGCGTCGTCACGCTGATCGGCCCCGTCGTCGCTCCCGTGGGCACCTTGGTCACGATAGACGTCGCCGTGGACGACGTGACGGTCGCCGCGATGCCGTTGAACGTGACGGTGTTCTGGCTTGGCGTAGTGCTGAAGCCGGTGCCGGAGAGCGTAACCGTTGTATTGACCGGGCCGCCGTTCGGCGTGAACTCGATGAGCACGACGGCATTGGCGGCGTAGCGCTGGATGGCCGTGATGTTACCTACCGAATCGTATTGATACACGGCGGTGCCCTGACTCGGGTCTATGACCCCTACAAGCCGCCCCAGTTCGTCGTAGACGTACGTGATAGTCTGCGCGCCGGCGAGCGGAGGAGCGGCGAAGAGATAGAGGATCAAACAGGCGACTATCCACGCCCGGCGGGTCCGCTTTGGGGTGGCGCCGCGAGAGGGTTCGCACGATTGAGGGGACCGCGGCCGGGACCAGAACATGGAACCCTCCACGGCTCGGACAGGCGCTGCACTTACGGTATGCGCAGTGGCGGGACCTTGGCTCCGCTGCCGAGAGGTCGTCGGCCTCCCCTTCGTCGCGCGTGCGACAAGCTGCGCCCCTCTATACACGAGGAAGGGGCCAGGCGTCTATACGTCAGATGACGTATACGGTCGGTCGAGGCCGGATTGGACGACTTGACTACGGTGGCTGTCTGACTCACTGTTCCGGCACCGAAGGTCTCGACCGCTCTCGCAGCCGAGGAGAGAATGCACCAATTGGGCAGTCGCGACGCACGAGCCCTACTGGACTGCCTCCGGACGACGTATGCGACCCTCGATCTCGAGGCTTTTCCCCGCCAGGTCATCGCCGGGCTCCGCCGGGTCGTGGCTGCCCCATTCGCCTCGTACAACGAAATCGATCACCGGGCGGCGCGGATCAGGTATGTCGTGGAGCCGAGCGAAGCCCAGGTGCCCCACCTCGAGCTGGTCGTTCGTGAGTATCTCCACGAGCAGCCGGTGCTTGCCCACTACCGGCGGACGGGCGACGGCTCTCCCCACAAGCTGTCCGATTTCCTGACCCGGCAGCAATTTCATCGCCTGGGCATCTACAATGAGAACTATCGCCGCACGGGGGTCGAGTACCAGATGAGCTTCATGGTGGAAAGCCTTCAGCGGCCGTCACCCTGCACGATTGCCATCGCGCTGGACCGGAGCGGCGGCGACTCCGATTTCACCGAGCGGGATCGGTTCATCTTGAGTCTGCTCCGCCCGCACGTCATGACGGCCTACGCCAATGCCGAGACCGTGTCCGCGCTTCGCGGTCGAGCGCCGGCGACCGACGGGGCACCGGAGACGCGCAGCCGGGAGATCATCGTCTTGCGCCGACACGGCCGGCATCTCATCTCTCCCCGCGCCGCGGACTGGCTTGCCGAGTACTTCGACGACAGCGCAGCGCGAAGGGGCCGTCTGTCCGATGATCTGCAGCGTTGGATCCGCGGGCAGTCGCTGCGCCTGGGAGGGAGCAATACGCTCCCGTTACCCGCCAGGCCCCTGGTGGTGGAGCGCGAGGACACGCGGCTGCTGGTCCGCCTGATTCCCGACTCGCCAGACGATCTTCTCTTGCTCGAAGAACAACGGACGACGGTCGACTACGCAGCGCTCCAGCAACTCGGACTGACGCCGCGCCAGGCCGAGGTCCTTCACTGGGTGACGGAGGGCAAGACGAATCCGGAGATCGGCACGATTCTCCGCACCAGATCCCGCACCGTTGGCAAGCATGTGGAAAAGATCTTCGCCAAGCTTGGCGTCACGACGCGCACCGCTGCAGCTGTCAGGGGCCGTGCTTGATCTTCGGCCGCGAATCTCCATACAGTGACCTGGAAGAGGAGGATCAGCCATGAAAGAGCTCGTCTTCGCGTTGCAATTCAAGGGCAAGGCAGGGCCGGTCGAAGGGGCCGAGGGCAAGCTGGCGGCCAAGACCACGGCGGGCGGGCAGGTCCTGCGGACGGGCCTGACCGCCAACGGCATACAGGCGAAGGCAGAATCGAAGTCCGGGCCTCGCGCCACCTTCGAGTCGGAGGTGCAGATCACCGGGGAGGGGACTTTCGTCGAGAGCGGTCGGATCAGCTACGGCAAGGGCGGCAAGCTGACCTTCCGGACCGTCGGCCAGGGCGTCCTGGGACCGAGCCCGGTCGAGGGCCTGCAGCGGGGCGCGGTGATCTGGGAAGTGACGGAGGGCCTGGGGCCGCTTGCCGGCGCCACGGGGCTCATCACCTCCAACTTCACCGTTGGCGCCAAGGGTGAGGTCGTGGACAATCACTACGTCCGCCTCTACCTGCCCGATCAAAAGAAAGGCTAGGAGTCGACATGGGACAGATTCTTGGTTTGGGACTCAGTCACTACCCTCCGCTCCGGGGGGCCGACGATGCCATGGCCGGCATCCTCCGCCGCACGCTGAAGCGTCCCGACGTGCCCGATGCCTGGAAGAAGCCCGAGAACTGGCCCGCGCCCATGCGGCAGGAATGGGGCGGGGACGAGGGCCGCTCGGCCGCGCCGAAGCATCGCGCCGAGCTGGTCAAACACCTGAAGGTGCTGCGTCAGGCGCTCGACGATTTCAAGCCGGACTTCGTCCTCATGTGGGGGGATGACCAGTACGAGAACTTCCACGAGGACATCACGCCGGCCTTCTGCGTCTACGCCTACGAGGACATGGAGGTGTACCCCTACCGGCCGCACCACCGCGAGGCGAGCACCGCGCCAACCGGCGAGGGCGGCGGTCTCTCGGCATCTGAATCGGCGCCGGCGAGCCGCCCGGCCTCGAACGCCTGGGGTGAGGGCCCCGACGCCGTCGTGCGCATTCCCGGGAAGAAGGACGCGGCCAAGTGGCTCGTGCGCGAGCTGCTCACTCACGAGCACATCGACATGGCCTACTCCTACAAGCCGCTCCACTACGAGGGACTCAGCCACGCGTTTCTCAACGGCGTCATGTACCTCGACTACGAGCGTAAGGGCTGGCCCTATCCGCTGGTGGCCATGGCCATCAACTGCTACGGCAGTCGCGTCAACGTCAACCGGGGCGGGGTCTACCCGATCGGCACGATCAGCATTCCCGAGAGCGACCTGGACCCGCCGGGCCCTTCGCCCGATCGCTGCATGGAAGTGGGCGCCGCCGTCGCCCGGGCGCTGGCGCGCAGCCCCTGGAAGGTCGCGCTGGTGGCCTCGTCGAGCTGGTCGCATGCTTTCCTCGTCCCGAAGCACTACTTCGTCTATCCCGACGTCGACAACGATCGCAAGCTCTACGAGGCCCTCGTGGCGGGCGACTTCGACACGTGGCGCAAGGTCACGGAAGCGGAGGTCGTGGACCGTGGGCAGCAGGAAGTGCTGAACTGGTGGGCCCTCATGGGCGCCATGGAGGCGCTGGGGCACAAGAGCCCCGACTACCATGGCTACGTCGAGTCCTACGTGATGAACTCGAACAAGGCCTTCGCGATCTATGGAGCGCGCTGAAAGATCCCCCTCACCCTGCCCTCTCCCCCTGGGGGGGCGAGGGATCAAGAATCCCCCGCCCGGCACGGAGCAGATATGATCGTCAAAAGCCCATGGCCGGATGTCGTCGTGCCCGAGGTCTCGATCACCGACCACGTGCTGCGCCATGCCGAGCGCCTCCGCGACCGGCCGGCCATGATCGACGGGCCGACGGGGCGGACGCTGACCTTCGGCCAGCTCGCCGACAGCATTCGTCGCGTGGCCACCGGCCTCGCGCGGCGGGGCTTTCGCAAGGGCGACGTCTTCGCGATCTACAGCCCGAACCTGCCCGAGTACGCGGTGATCTTCCACGCCGTCGCTTCGCTGGGCGGCATCAACACTACTGTCAATCCGCTCTACACGGCGGGCGAGCTCGCCAAGCAGCTCGAGGATTCGGGCGCCCGCTTCCTGATCACGGCGTCGCCCTTCCTCGACAAGGCCAAGGAGGCGGCCGCGGCCACCGGGATCGAGGAGGTCTTCGTCTTCGGCACCGCGGACGGCGCCCGGCCATTCGCCGAGCTGCTCGAGGCGCCGCCGACCCCGCCCTCTGTGAAGATCAACCCGCGAGAGGACGTGGTGGTGCTCCCGTACTCGAGCGGGACGACGGGACTGCCCAAGGGCGTCATGCTCACTCACCACAACCTGGTGGCCAACCTGTGCCAGGCCGAAGGCGCCAAGGACTTCGATGGCTTCAAGGACGGCGACGTGGTCATTGCCGTGCTGCCGTTCTTTCACATCTACGGGATGGTCGTGATCATGAAGCTCGGGCTGTGCCAGGGCGCCACCATCGTCAGCATGCCGCGCTTCGACTTCCAGGAGTTCCTCACCGCGGTGCAGAAGTATCGCGTGTCCATCCTGCCTCTCGTACCGCCCATCGTGCTGGGCATGGTCAAGCATCCGGCCGTGAGCCAGTTCGATCTGTCGAGCGTGCGGCTGGTCTTCTCGGGCGCCGCCCCCCTCGGCGAGGAGATCGCGAAGGAGCTGTCCGCGAAGCTCGGCTGCCCCGTCGTGCAGGGCTATGGCATGACGGAGGCGAGCCCGGTGACACACCTGAGCCCCACCAAGAACGCGCCGCGCAAGCCCGGGTCCATCGGCTTCGTCGTCCCCAACACGGAAGTCAAGCTGATGGATGTCGTCACGGGCGCCGAGGCGGGGCCGGGCGGGCAGGGCGAGCTGCTGATCCGGGGGCCGCAGATCATGAAGGGCTACCTCAATCAGCCGGGAGAGACGGCCGACTGCATCGACCGCGAGGGCTGGTACCACACGGGCGATGTCGGCTACGTTGATCCGGAAGGGTGGTTCTACATCGTCGACCGCACCAAGGAGCTGATCAAGTACAAGGGCATGCAGGTGGCCCCGGCCGAGCTGGAGGCTTTGCTGTTCACGCACCCGGCCATTCTCGACGCCGCGGTCATCCGCAAGGCCGACGAGGAAGCGGGCGAGGTGCCCAAGGCCTTCGTGGTCCTGAAGCCCGACGCCGCCTCCAAGGCGACCACGGGCGAGACGATCATGGCCTTCGTGGCGGAACGGGTGGCGCCCCACAAGCGCATCCGGCACCTCGAGTTCATCGAGCAGATTCCCAAGTCACCCTCCGGCAAGATCCTGCGCCGCATGCTGGTGCAGATGGAGAAGGAGCGCGCGTCCTGAGCGACCGGGAGTCGGGCCCGACCTCGCGCACCTACTTCTCCCAGCGCCTGCGTCTCCACTACGTCGACTGGGGCAACGCAGAGAGGCCGGCGCTGATCCTGCTCCACGGCGGCCGCGACCACTGCCGGAACTGGGACTGGACGGCAGCCGCCCTCCGCGACGACTGGCACATCATCGCGCCCGATCTGCGCGGACACGGGGACAGCCAGTGGTCGCCGGATGGCAGCTACACCATGGCCGGGTACATCTACGATCTGGCCCAGCTTGTTCACCAGCAGCAGCTGGCGCCCGTCACCATCGTCGCCCATTCCCTCGGCGGCAACATCGCGCTGCGCTACGCTGGCATCTACCCGGAGGCGGTGGCGAGGCTCGTGGCCATCGAAGGGCTCGGGCCTTCGGCCGGCGCGCTGGCCGCGCATCGGTCCAAGAGCATCGCCGAGCGGATGGACGAGTGGATCCGTGAGGAGCGGGGTCTGGCCGGCCGGCTGCCTCGGCGCTATGCGTCCATCGAGGATGCTTTTCGCCGCATGCAGGAGGAGAACCCACATCTCACGGCCGAGCAGGCCCGCCACCTCACCAGTCACGGCGTGAACCAGAACGAGGACGGGACGTACAGCTGGAAGTTCGACAACTACGTGCGCGCGTGGTTCCCGTACGACATGAGCAGCCGGGACATCCAGGCCCTCTGGGCCCGCATCGCCTGTCCGACCCTTCTCCTGTACGGGAAGGAGAGCCGCGCCGGCAATCCCGCCGACGATGGCCGCGATCGGCCCTTTCGCCATGCCACGACCATGGGCGTCGAGGGGGCGGGGCACTGGCTCCACCACGATCGGCTGGACGAGTTTCTGCGGATCGTCCGCGAGTTCGTCGGGCCGCACCCGTAGCTGAGGTCAGGTCTCTCGTCCGCGCGCGGGCGCGTCGCGGAGCGCCCACCATCCCAGAAGAAGGGCCGCCGCCACCAGCCCCGCCGTCCCGTTCACGAGAAGCGCGCGGCTCACGCCCCAGTGCTCGGAGATGCTGCCCACGATGAACGCGCCGATGGGAAAGACACCGCCCCACACGAGGGTATAGAGGCTCATCACCCGCCCGCGAAGCTCGTCGGGCGCGGCCAGCTGCATCGCGGTGTTGCAGCTCGCCACCAGCACGAGGCCGAAGAGACCGGTCAGAAAGAGCACGATGGCCGCGAACCAGAAGACGCGAGCGGTCGAGAGCGCCACGAGCCCGCCGCAGGCGAGGGTGGCCGCGCCGAACATCATGGCCACGGGCGGCTGGCGCGCGCCGAGCACGCCGATGGCGAGGGCGCCCGTGACCGCGCCCACGCCCAGGCAGGCCATGAGGAGCCCGAAGCCTTCCGCGCCCAGGTGCAGCACCGTGCGCACCACGAGGGGGACATAGACGGTGAAGTTGAACACGAAGATGCTGACGATGAAAAGGAGGCCCAGCATCAGGCGGATCTCGGGCGTGCGAAAGGCGTAGCGGAGTCCGATGAGGATCTCGTCCATGACCCCGTGGCCCGTGCGGGCGCGGGGCAGCCCGCGCGTGCCCAGCCTCGAGAGCATGAGGACGGCCACCGCGAAGCCGAGCCCGTTCACCACGAAGGCCGGCGTCACGCCGAATCGCGCGATCATGAGCCCGCCCAGGCCGGGCCCGACGATGCGGGCGGCATTGAAGGACGCAGAGTTCAGGGCCACCGCGCTGGCCACGTCGGCCCGTCCCACCATCTCGGCCACGAAGGACTGCCGCGCCGGCTGCTCGAGCACATTGACGAGCCCGTTGGTGAAGGCCAGCACGGCGACGTGCCAGTACTCGACGCGTCCTGAGCCCACGAGGGCGGCCAACCCCAGGGCCAGGCCGCCGAGGGCGGCCTGGGTGCAGAGGAGCAGCCGCCGCTTGGGGACGCGATCGGCCAGGGCCCCGGAGGCGATGGAGAAGAGAAGGATGGGCGCGAACTGGAGGGAGCCGATGAGCCCGAGCTTGAACGGCGACGGCGTGAGCTGGAGCACCAGCCACGATTGCGCCACCGTCTGCATCCACGTGCCCGTCTGCGCCACGAACTGAGCCCCGAAGAAGCGGCGAAAGTCGGGGTGACGGAGCGCCCGGAGCCCGATGGGGAGCGACATTGCCGCCGCCTAGGATAGCGCGCCCCGTTCGCCGGGGCAGAAGTCAAGCAGGGTCGAAGAAGGGGGACCTGCATCGGCTGGACGTTTCGGTTACTCTTAGGGAAGGACGTCTCGTAAGGATCCTCGACGCTTCGGTCAACCAAGCAGCGCAGAGAGGAGAGCCTTCGCCATGACGCGCAACATCTCTCGGCGGCGCGTGCTGCAGGCATGTCGAAGTGACGGCGGCCCGCCAAGGACAGGACACGCGCGGCCTTTCCCACAGGAGACATGGAGATGAAGAATGTTCAGATGTCCGTGGCCGGCGACATCCTGACGATCACCGTAGATCTCACGAAGGAATTCGGTCCGTCCTCGTCCGGCAAGACCATCATCATCGCCTCGACCGAGGGCAATGCCACGATTCCGGATCGGGAAGAGAAGGTCGGCCTGAACGTTTATAAAAGGAAGTGACGGCGTCCGCGGCGGCCCGACCGAGTGCCGGACCGCCGCTCCGATCACCAGCGATGCCACCCGTGATGGGGACGATCGACAACCACGTAGCACCAGGACGTCATCAGCGAGACGGCGAGAACCAGACACGCGATCTGGACCAGTCTTCGCATCGCGCAGCTCCTTTTGCCGGGTTAGACGGCGCAGGCGCCGATGCATTCCGCGGAACAACGAGGAGCCAAGTGATGAGCAAGAGCGTGAGACCCATCCCCGAAGGCCACCCTACCGTCTCGCCGCACTTGATCGTCGACGATGCCGCGGCCGCCCTCGACTTCTACGGGAAGGCGTTCGGCGCGGTCGAGCTGATGCGTCATACGGATCCGAGCGGAAAGGTTGGACACGCCGAGATCATGATCGGCGATTCCGTGATCATGCTCGCCGACGAGTTCCCCGACTTCGGGGCCCGCAGTCCCAAGCACTATGGCGGCTCACCCGTCGGCATCCACCTCTATGTCGAGGGGGTGGACAAGCTGGCGAACCAGGCGATCGGGGCCGGCGCCAAGGTGGTTCGGCCGGTGCAGGATCAGTTCTACGGCGATCGGAACGGCACGCTCGAGGATCCGTTCGGGCACCACTGGCATATCTCGACGCATATCGAGGACGTGCCGCCCGAGGAGCTGTCCAGACGCGCCGCGGCTCTCAAGGCCCATTAGCGCGAGACACAAACGTGCATTATTCGCGAGACAACGCCACTCTGGTCTATTCAGCCCTCGCCTCAGGGCTGCGCCCTTCAGCTCGAACTGCCGCCCTCTCCCTCGGAGAGGGAGAGGGATTCATTTTGATCCCTCGCCCCCAGAGGGGGAGAGGGCAGGGTGAGGGGGGGCAGGATGCGGTACCCGCGCTCGGGAATAGTTCGGGCTAGCGAAAAACTTGACAAGGGAGTGTAGCGCGGCCTACCGTCCGCCCGATGAGCCCGCGCGCCGTTCCCGGCACGCGCGGAGTGCTGCGGATGGCCTCGCATCACCTTTCCGGATCAGGAGGAGAGCGTCATGGACGTCATGGACATGCTCCTCGGCACCTTCGCCTCCCGGCCTCTGCTCATCGTGCGCGTGGTTCTGGGCGTGATTTTCTTCGCCCACGGCGCCCAGAAGGTATTTGGCTGGTTCGGCGGGCCCGGCCTGCGCGGCGTCATCGCGTACTTCAAGCAGGCGCTCGGCGTGCCCGCCCCCCTCACCGTGCTCGCCGCGCTGACCGAGTTCCTGGGCGGCGTGGCCATGATCGTCGGCTTCCTCGTCCGGCCGGCCGCGGTGGGGCTCATCGTCGTCATGCTCGTGGCCATCGCCACGGTTCACTGGAAGAACGGCTTCTTCATCAACTGGTCCCTCGCGCCGGGGAAGGGGCATGGCTACGAGATGAACCTTGCCCTCATCGGCATGGCCCTGGCCGTCCTGGTCGGCGGCGCCGGGGCCTTCTCCATCGATCGGTGGCTCCGCCCGTGGTAGACGCCCACGTGAGCGTGCGGGCATGAGCAGGCGATCGCGCCGCTCACGCCGGCCGGGCGCGCGCCCGCAATTCGGCCAGCGCGGGCCTGTGCCCCCGCGCATGCCGGCCCCGTCCCCATCGCCCTCGGGCTTCGAGAGCCTGACCGCCATCCAGCCCTTCGAGCGGCTGCGGCTCGAGACCGTCCCCTCGGAGCTGTCCATGCGCGCCATGGACCTGATCACGCCCATCGGGAGGGGCCAGCGCGGGCTCATCGTCGCCCCGCCGCGCACGGGCAAGACCGTGCTCCTCCAGCAGATCGCCAAGGCCGTGCTCGCGAACCACCCGGAAGTGGCCGTCATCGTGCTCCTGGTCGACGAGCGCCCGGAAGAGGTGACCGATTTCCGAGTGACCATCGGCAAGTCCGCGGAGATCGTCGCCTCGAGCAACGACAATCCCTATCGCCGGCACATCGAGGTGACCGAGCAGGTCCTCGAGAAGGCCAAGCGCATGGCTTCGGAGAAGCGGGACGTGCTCGTCCTCTTCGATTCCCTGACACGCATGACCCGCGCCTACAACAACGAGCTGACCTCGCGCGGGCGCACCATGACGGGTGGCATCGACAGTCGAGCCTTTCAGATGCCCCGGGCGTTTTTCGGCGCCGCGCGCAAGCTCGAGGAGGGCGGCTCCCTGACCATCGTGGGCACGGTGCTCGTGGACACGGGCTCGCGGATGGACGACATCATCTTCGAGGAGTTCAAGGGCACCGGGAACATGGAGCTGCATCTCTCCCGGGAGCTGGCCGACCGGCGTATCTTCCCCTCGTTCGAGATCCTCAAGTCCGGCACCCGCCGCGAAGAGCTGCTCTTCCCCGAAGAGGACATGAGGCGGATCCATCTCCTCCGCCGCGCCCTGGCGGGGACCAAGCCGGTGCAGGCCATGGAGGCGCTGATCGAGCGTCTCCGCCTGACCGGGACGAACGCGGAGTTCCTCAAGTCCCTCGTCGGGTAGGTCCCCGCGCCCTCCGGCGCCTCATCTCTTCACAGATTTTTACCCGTGACACACACGGCCTTCATGCGCGCCCCGCATGCTCGGACGTGAGCGGGCGCTGAGGCCCGCGCCAATTGCAGGTCACGGTGGAATGAGATGGGGACTATCCCCAAGGAGGGACGCGATGCGAGTGAGAGAGGCGCTGGGGGGACTGGCTCTGGTACTGGGCCTGACACTGCCCGTGGCGGCGGCGCCGCCCGACATGACGGCGACAGCCCATCCAGAGATGCGACGCTCGATGGATCGCTCCGCGATGCAGGGTCGTCGCCACTTTGGCGGCTGGTCGCGGCACATGAGACACGGTGACTTCCGGCACGGGCGCTCCGTGATCGGCGTCGCCCTGCGCCACCGTCAGGAGCTGAGCCTGACACCGCAGCAGGTGGATACGCTCAAGAAGCTCGGGATCGACTCCCGGCGCGCGGCCATCCGCGCCGCCGCAGACCGGCGGGTCGCGCAGCTCGATCTCATGAGCCTGCGGCAGACCGACCCTGTGGACATGGGCAGGGTGGAGGCGAAGGTGCGGGAGATCGAGCGGCTCCGGGCGGACAGCCGCCTCGCCGCCATCCGTACCGATGAGCAGGCCAAGGCCCAGCTCACGCCGGAGCAGCGGGAGAAGCTCAGGGTGTTCGTGGCCGCGCGGTCGCAGCACAAGGGCCAGGACTCGCGCCGCACGGAGGCTCCGCTCGCGATGGAAAGGCAATCGCAGGCAGCTCAAAAAGGTCCAGATGCGAGGCGGCGCCCCGCCTTTCGAGTTGAGCGGCGGCCCCTGGCCGTCGCGAGACGAGGGCTGAGTTGATCTGCAGGTGAGGCGTACTCTCTGTACGTTGAACCTGCGGCCGAGGGCGCCAACGAAGCAGATGGGCCTTTTTCAGCTGCCTGCGCCGCTTCGAATCCAACTGCACGTAGCCGTCGTCTTGCGCTAGGCTGTGGCCTACAGGTAGGCCGGCGGACACACCGACGGGCGGATCAGGTGGCTGATCCAGAAAGGCGGAGACCAGAAAATGGCCTCATCCGAGAAGGTCGCGATCGTCACAGGGGCGGGAAGCGGTATCGGCAAGCATTCTGCGCTGGCCCTCTTGCAAGAGGGCTATGCCGTCGTCCTCGCCGGGCGGCGCAAGGAGACCCTGGAAGCAGCCGCCACCGAGGGAAAGGCAAAGTCTCCCGGGTCAAAGACGCTCGTGGTGCCGACCGATATCAGTGACCCCGAGTCCATTCGGGCCCTCTTTGCGCAGACGAAGCAGGTCTTCGGCAGACTCGATCTCCTCTTCAACAATGCGGGCATCGGCGCGCCTCCCGTGCCCCTCGAGGAGCTCCCGTTCGAGAAGTGGAAGGCGGTGGTCGATACCAACCTGACCGGGTCGTTCGTGTGCACGCAAGAAGCGATCAAGATCATGAAGAGCCAGCAGCCTCGCGGTGGCCGCATCATCAACAACGGCTCCCTCTCGGCGCATGTGCCGCGGCCGTTCTCGGTCGCCTACACGTCCACGAAACACGCGATCACGGGGCTGACGAAATCGACCTCCCTGGACGGGCGGCAATACGACATCGCCTGCGGGCAGATCGACATCGGCAATGCCGCGACGGAGATGACGGCGCGCATGGCCAAAGGTGTCCCCCAGGCCAACGGCACCGTCGTCGTCGAGCCGACCATGGATGTCCAGAACGTGGCGCGGGCCGTCGTCTACATGGCGAGCCTTCCCCTCGACGCCAACGTGCAGTTCTTGACGGTGATGGCGACGAAAATGCCTTTCGTCGGTCGCGGCTAGCGCAGGCGGCTGAAAAAGGCCCATCTGCTTCGTTGGCGAGGGCGGCGGCACCCGCTCAACGTACAGAGAGTACGCCTCGGGGTGCCGCCGCCCTCGCCGCCTCGCATCTGGACCTTTTTGAGCCGCCTGCGGGCTATTCCGCAGGCGGCTTGTTCTGCCGACTCGACGATCCCGGGGGCACATTTCTTTGCGCGGGACACATATGACCTTCACGGGCGCGCTCCAGGATGGGATGTGGCAGCTCCAGATGCTGCCGACGTGCTCAACCTGAGAGGCGAGATGTCTTACCGGGAGGTGTCATATGAAACGCGCGATGATTCTGATGCTCGTCGTGCTCGCGGCGGCGGCCGGACCCGTCCAGGCTAGCGCCGAGACTCACTTCCGCGGCGCTCCGAGGGGCATCGAGCATCACCAGGCCTTTGAGCGTGGCGGGTCCCACCGGCTCCACGGTCGTGTTCCGTACCGGGTCTATAGCTATGCAGCACGCTGCGTGTGGCAGCCGGGCTATTGGGGCTATCAGCCCTACGTGGACGCCTATGGCCAGGGTTGGTACGTGCCGCAGTGGGTGCCGGCCCAGTACCTATGCTACTAGCGGGCGGCTTGTCCCGTGGAAGAGAAGATGCCCTCGATCAGATCGGCGTGGCCCGTGTCCGCAAGGAATCGCCTGATATCGGTCAGGGGTGTCACGAGAGTCTGGCCGGGCACGGGCACGTCGATATACCAGGACTGTTCGGCGCCCTTGGAGGTGACCCGGGCCGTCCGGTAGCCCTCGACGAGACCGAGCAGCCTGCCGCCTCGCGCCTCGTACACGCCTCCACCGCTCGACCCATAGCTGACCGAGGCATCGACCATCAGGCGCGCCGCCGATTCCCGGTCCGACGCCTCACCAAAGCTCACCTGGCTGACGATGCCGCTGGCCAGCAGCATGTTGCGACCCCAGGGAAAGCCGACGACCCACACCGCCTCTCCAAGCTCCGGAGCCGCGGCGGGCCGGGCTGGTACGCACTGATCGGTCCGGGCCTTCAGCAAGGCGATGTCCACATCTTCCGTCTCGCGATGGGCAACGACGGTGGCGCTGGCGCGGATTCCGGCTCCGCGCTGTCGCCCGAAGAGCAGGGAGATCTCCTTCTGGCCTACTGCGCCGGCTACCGTGTGGCCGCTGGTGACGACAAAGCACTCCGAGCCACGCGACGCAATGGCGACGCCCGAGCCGGTGCGGAAGCGCCGTCCCTCGGGATTCTCGAGAATGATCTGGACGGCGGATGGCAGGATGCGCTGGAGCACGTCCTCCCGGCTGGGGACTTCGGCGCGCGCGGGGACGCGCGCGGGGCCGCACCCTCCACACAGCGCGAGGATCGTCGCGCCGGTGGCTAACGCTCGGATGAGCACTCGCATCGTGTCTAACATTTCGCCGGTCGCCTCTGTCCAGAGCCCATCATATAAACTTTATGTCTTCATCACGCCTGGCGTCAAGCTGGCCAGATCACGCCAGGTGTGGCATACCCCTTGCTCCTACCTAGACGCGGTGCTGGACGGATCCCGCCCGCGATCGGGATCTTTTTTCCCACGGCCCGACAAGGAGGAGCACAGATATGAGACGCACTGCCAAGTTGCTGTTGCTCGTCGCGGTGATGCTCACCGTGGGCGCTGGGCCGGGATGGCTGCAGGCGCAGATGCCCGCCTCGCCGGCCGCGCCGGCGAGCCCGATGCCCGCCTCGCTCGAAGGAACGGTGAAGAAGGTCGATGCCACCACCAGCACGGTTCGGGTTTCCTCAGGTCTCCTCGGTCTCTTCCCGCGCACCCTCGAGGTGACCGCCGATACGCAGGTCCAGATCGAGGGCCGGCAGGCGACTCTGACCGAGATTCCGGAAGGGGCCAAGGTCAAAGCTTCCTACGAGGTGCGCAATGGCAAGAACATCGCCACTCGCCTCGAGGTCATGGCGCCGCCTCCGCCCAAGGCGGCACCCGCGCCCAAGACGCAGTAGCGGGGAGTCCGGTCTCGCAGCGGGCGCGGTGTATCGCGAACCGCGCCCGCTTTTCTGCCATGCAAACTCTATACGGTCGATGAAAGATCTTCCGGTCCACAATTCCCGCGAGCGGTGGCGGGAGGGAAAGACCGACCGGGTAAGGCTTGCCCGCCGCCGCGCGGGCGCAGAATTCTCGTCATCACTCGCCCGCGCCATGCGCGCCAGTCGCGCCATGCGCGCCAGTGGGGTGGCGCTCGTTGCCGTCATCGTGCTGCTCACCCTGGGCGTCGCGCGTGGCTTCGCGCAGGCCCCGGTGGCAAACAGCCATGTGGCCGACTCCAGGCTGACCGTGAAGATTGACACCGCCCTCTGGAGCGACCTGCGCTTCTGGGGAAAGCAGATCAGCGTGGAAGCAGAGCGCGGCGTGGTGACCTTGCGGGGCAAGGTCGATTCGGAGGAGACGAAGAAGGCGGCTGCGGAGATCGTCCGTCGCATCGAGGGCGTCACGCAGGTACGCAACGAGCTGGAGGTCGTGCCGTCCGCGCGGCGTGCCGAGGTAGACGCGAGAGACCAGGCGATTGCTCGCGCGCTGGAGGAGCAGCTCAAACGAGATCCGCAGCTCCAGAACGCGGTCATCGACGCCCGCGTGGATGCGGGTGTCGTCACGCTGCGCGGACAGGTCCGAAGCCCCGCCGCCGGCTCTCGCGCGGCCGAGCTGGCGCGCGCGGCGCCTGGAGTTCGATCAGTAAGGAACGAGCTCTCGTCAGCTCAGCTCACCGAGCCCGGGTAATTCGCCCCTCAGAGCCCAATTTCTAGCCGATCGGCGGCTGTGGCACATGCGATGCAGCCGCTATCCTCATCCGCAGTCAATCATGCCGTGGGCAGGGGGCGGAACGGCTGCCCTCAGCCGCAAAGCTGGCCGTAAATGGGCGGTGTGCGGGCTTCGTCGTATGAATCGGGAGTGGCCTTCCCGTCATCGACTCGAGGAGGGCCCCAGGCGGTGAGCCTGAGACTTCCAGCGAGGAGGACAGACAATGCTTCGACGAATGGTTCTTGGCGCTGTCGTGTTAGCGGCCCTCACGGGAGCCGCGGGCGCGGCGGCGGCGCAGGTGAGCGTAAACATCGGAATCAACCTTCCGGCCCCGCCGCATCTGGTCGTTGTGCCGGCCAGCCCGGTCATGTACGCGCCGGCCGTTGAGGCCAACTACTTCTTCTACGGTGGCCAGTACTACGTCTTCACCAATGGTGGCTGGTATGTGGGTCCCCGGCACAATGGGCCGTGGGTCGTGGTGGCGCCGGAGTTCATTCCGCGGCCTATCCTCGCGGTGCCGGTTCGCTACTACCGCACGCCACCTCCGGAGTGGAGGCATTGGCGGCGCGAAGGACCACCTCAGTGGGCTCCCGCATGGGGACGGCGTTGGGAGGAGGAGCGCGGCGAGCGTCGTCATGACGCGGTTCGAGACGACCGTCGCGACGAGCCGCGTGAGGGACGCGAGGGACCTGGACGCGAGGGACCTGGACGCGAGGGCCCTGGAGGACATGACAACCGGGGTCGCGGTCATCGCGGCGGCTAGTCCAACTTCAAGCAAAGCATCGCGTTCATGAGGTAGGCAGGGGGGCGGTCCCGGACCGCCCCCCTGCCTCCCCCACGCCAGCTCACCCCTCGACTGTTTTCGCAGCGAATACGTCACGGCGGTACTCCCGTCTATCACGGCAGGAGGTCAGGTCATGAGACTCGCATTGATCGCGCTGACCGGATGGCTTCTGGGCGGGTGTGTCCTGGTTCCGGCCCCCGCTCCCTACGCCTATGCACCGCCCCCGCCGCCGCCCAGAGTGATTTACGCGTATCCGGTCTACCCCGTCTACCCATACCAGCCCTACTACTATCGTCACTGGTACGGCCGCTGACAGCTGTCCGCTCAGCTCCAGAATCCTCCTGATTTGCGATAGGCTGGGGAGCGGGTGGCCCGCCGTGTCTCTTTGGCCGACCCGACAGGAGGATGTCTCCGCATGTATCTGCCGGCGCACTTCGAGGAGACGCGGGTCGAGGTGATTCATCGGCTGATTCGCGAGCATCCGCTGGCCGTGCTGGTGACGCTCGGCGCGGCCGGGCTCAATGCCAACCACATCCCGCTCGAGATCGATCCCGAGCCGGCGCCGTTTGGAACGCTCCGCGGTCACGTGGCGCGCGCCAATCCTGTGTGGCGCGACTTCGCGCGCGACGTCGAGGCGCTCACCGTGTTCCAGGGCCCGCAGGCCTACATCAGCCCCGCCTGGTATCAGACCAAGAAGGAGACGGGCAAGGTTGTCCCGACCTTTAACTACATCGTGGTCCACGCCTACGGATCGTTGCGCATCATCCAGGACGAGGCCTGGCTGCGCGGCCTCGTGGAGCGGCTCACCACCCGCCATGAATCGGGCCGGCCTGAGCCGTGGAAGGTCTCGGACGCTCCCGAGGATTTCATCAAGACGCAGCTACGGGCCATTGTCGGAATCGAGATGCCGGTGACCCGCCTGCTCGGGAAATGGAAGGTGAGTCAGAACCGGCCGCCCGTGGACCGCGAAGGGGTGGTCCGGGGGCTCAACGCGATGAACGATGTCGATGCGGCGGCGATGGCGAGGTTGGTGAAGGGGCCCCAAACCTCCTAGGAATCAGCCCCCTCACCCTGCCCTCTCCCCCGATGGGGGAGAGGATGAGATACAGGGCGGGGCCGTTTCAGCCGCCCAGGCTAAGATCTACGGGCCAGGGGTCCCCTCAGGAGGCGCCCAGGAAGCGCGCCGGTGTGCTTGCCGTCGCGCAGGACGGTCTCGCCATTGACCACGGTGGCGGAGAAGCCCCGGGCGCGCTGGATCAGGCGGCGGGCCCCCGCGGGCAAGTCATTGACCACCTCGGGCATCTCGGCGCCCACGGTGTCGGGATCGAAGACCACGAGGTCGGCGGCGAAGCCTTCCCGGATCAGGCCACGATCCGTGAATCCCCACTGCGTGGCGGTGTCGAAGGTGAGCATCCGCACCCCCTCCTCGAGCGTGAGGGCCTGCTTCGCGCGCACCCAGTAGCTGAGCAGGTGGGTCTGAAGCGAAGCGTCCATGAGCTGCGAGACGTGGGCGCCTGAATCGGAGAAGGTCACCACCGTGCGCGGGTGCTTGATCAGCTCCAGCGCGTAGTCCTGGTTCTCGTTCGCAACAGGATGCAAGAAGAAGACTTCCATGTCCTTCTCGAGGGCGAGGTCGATCATGGCCTCCACCGGATCGCAGCCGCGCTCTCGGGCCACCTCGGAGATGGAGCGGTGCGGACCGTCCGGAGTCTCCATGACGAAGAGCCACTCGAACGGCACCGGCCGTGCCTCCGTGCCCAAGGCTTTCCCCTCGTCGCGCTCGCGCGACGCGCGCACCAGCGCGCGCCGAAGCTCGGGATCGCGCAAGCGACGTGCCTGCTCCGGGAGGGGAAGGGCCCGCAGCTCTTTCCACACGGGCAGCCGGTCGAAGGGAAGCTGGGTCTTGAAAGAGAGCACGGACGATAGCGCCCGGCTGTGCACCTGCGCGAACATGCGGCCGCCCGCGGCCGCGGTGTCTTCGAGCAAATCGAGATAGGTCCGCCAGACGGCCGGGGCATCTCGGCGCGTGAAGAGGCCAAAGGTCACGGGCCGTCCCGTCTCGACGGCGAGATCGCGCAGCCGCCTCTGGTAATCGCGCAAGCCTGGATCGTTGTCGGCCCGGTCCACGCCTTCGCCCGCGATCTCGAAGATGCCGGCATTCATCTCGCCCATGGCCCCGACGAGCCGCCGCACCTCGTCCCACGTGGCCACGCGGCTGGCCACGGGCCGCCGGTCCGGGGTCTCGTGACTCGGCGAGCGCGAGGTCGTGAAGCCCATGGCCCCCGCCGCGATGGCCTCGCGTAGCTCGCGCTCCATCGCGGCCAGATCGTCCTCGGTGGCCGGCTTCTCGAAGGCCCGCTCGCCCATGACATAGGTCCGGAGGGCGGAGTGGCCAAGGTAGCCAGAATAGTTGATCCCCTTGGGCAGGGATTCGAGCGTGTCGAGGAACTGCGGGAAGGTGGTCCAGCGCCAGTCGATCCCGGCCTCCATGGCCTCCACCGAGATGTCTTCAGCCCGCTGGAGATTGCGGATGACCAGGTGCCGGTCTTCCTTGGCGCAGGGAGCCAGGGTGAACCCACAGTTGCCCATGACCACGCTGGTGATTCCGTGCCAGCACGAGCAGGTGCCGAGGGGATCCCAGAAGATCTGGGCGTCCATGTGGGTGTGGCCGTCCACGAAACCGGGTGACACCACGCGCCCGTCGGCGTCGATGACCTCGCGAGCGGATTCTCGGATGCGGCCGATGGCGGAGATCCGGCCGCCGGTCACGCCGACGTCGCCCCGGTATCGGGGCTGCCCGGATCCATCCACCACCCAGCCATTCTTGATCACGAGGTCATAGGACATCTCCTGCTCCTCTCTGCCCCTCCAGGGGGTTAGCTACCAGGCTGGCCACATGGTACTCCAGCTCCCGGTCTCCGGACGGCCTTCGTGAAATAGCGGTCAGAGAGGCAGCTTCCATTAACATGGCGTAGGCGACTGGGGGCTCCCGGCGCATCGAACGCGAACTCTCTTCGAGGAGGCGACACCGTGCGCACGACAGCGAGATCAGCGAAAGTCATCCTCTTGATGCTGGCCCTCGCGGGGTTGCTGACCGGATGTCCGAAGCGTCCCGTGGCCACGGGCGTGGCGGCGCCGGCGCCTCCGGCTCCTACCGCGACGCCGGCCCCGACCCCGGCGCCTCCCGCCATGGTCACCCCGGCCCCGGCACCCGCTCCCGCTCCGCCGCCCCGGGCTGCGCAGTTCGTCGAGAATGACAACCTGAAGGACGTCTATTTCGACTTCGACAAGTCCGACATCCGTCCCCCGGACGCCAAGATCCTCGATGCCAATGCCGCCTGGCTGAAGACGCGGGGCAATGATCTCGTCCTCATCGAGGGCCACTGCGACGAGCGGGGCACCAATGAGTACAACCTGGCCCTGGGCGAGCGGCGCGCGCGGGCCACCATGAACTACCTGCTCGCGCAGGGATTGCCGGCCAGCCGCATCACCATCATCTCCTATGGCAAAGAGCGGCCCGTCTGCAGCGAGCACGCCGAGAGCTGCTGGGCCCGGAACCGACGGGCGCACTTCCTCGTCAAGAGCCAGTAGCGCGCGCCCGACCCGACAGCCGTCTGGCCGCCGTGATGGTCCGGCGCAGACGGCTGTCTTGTCTTCCGAGGGCGCGGCCAACTCCAACGGCATGGTCTAATGGGCGCCAGGGAGCCCGCCGCCGGGGCGGGTCGATCGAGGCAACGGGATGGGGGGGCATGCCATGGATTCGAGCAACAGGGGGCGCGACTATAGCCGTCGGGAGTTTCTGATCGTCTCGCTGGGGACGGCCGGCATGGTGCTCGTGGCCTCGGAGGCGCGGGCCGCTCCGGCCTGTGGCGTGGACGGCGCCGTCACTCCGCCTCAAACGGAGGGGCCGTACTTCAAGCCGAGCTCCCCCGCGCGCGCTTCGCTGATCGAGCCCGGAGTCAGCGGCACCAAGCTGGTCATCGAAGGGTCGGTGGTGACAACCGACTGCAAGCCGGTACGTGGCGCCCGGCTGGACTTCTGGCAGGCCGACGCCGACGGCCACTATGACAACAGCGGAAACCGGCTACGGGGGCACCAGCTCACCGATGATTCGGGGCATTACCGCCTCGAGACCATCGTGCCCGCACGGTACCCGGGACGGACCCGGCACATTCACGTCAAGGTCCAGGCCCCGGGCCGCCCCGCCCTCACCACCCAGCTATACTTCCCGGATGAGCCGGGCAATCAGCGTGACGGCATCTTCGATCCCAAGCTGGTGATGAAAGTCCGTGACGTGGAGGGCGGCAAGGTCGGCGCGTTCGATTTCGTTCTCCGGGGAGGATGACGATCTGTAGCCTCGCCCAGCGCGAATTATTCACGAACGCACGTACCGCTTCCTGGCCGCCCCCTCACCCTGCCCTCTCCCCCGATGGGGGAGAGGGATGAAAATGAATCCCTCTCCCTCGGAGAGGGAGAGGGCAGGGTGAGGGTGGCGTTGTCTCGCGAATAATGCAGGCGAGGAGGTCGCTGACATGCTCGTCGTCATGTGGGCCGCCGCTGCCCTGGCCGGAGTCATCCACGTCCTGTTCTTCTGCATCGAAAGTCTCTGGTGGACGAAGCCCGCCGTCTACCGTCGCTTTCGCAGCACCGCGGAGCAGGCGCAGGCCACGAAGGCGCTCGCGCTCAATCAGGGCTTCTACAATCTCTTCCTGGCCGTGGGCGCCTTCGCGGGTCTCGCCCTCATGGGCACGGGGCGCCCGGGCGCCGGCATGACGCTCGTGAGTTGGAATTGCGCGTCCATGCTGGCCGCCGCCGTCGTGCTCGCCGCCTCGTCGCCCCAGATGATCCGGGGCGCCGTCATCCAGGGCCTGGCGCCCCTGGTCTTCCTGCTCGGCCTCCTCTACTTGCGACTGGGCTGAGCTCAGATCACCCCGCGCGTGGCCAGATCGGCGATCTGGTCCTTCGTGTAGCCGATCGAGGTCAGGATCTCCTCGTTGTCCTGGCCCAGCTCGGGCGCGCTGTTGCGGATGGGAAGACGGCTCGCGCCGAAGGAGACCGGGTGCCCCAGGATCGTGAGGTCGCCGAGGGCCGGGGAATGAACGGGCTGGGCCATGGCCAGGTGCTGCACCTGGGGATCGGCGAATGACTCGTTGATCTTGTAGATGGGGCCGCAGGGCACGCCCGCCTCGTTGAGCAACGCGACCCACTCCGCGCTCGGCTTCTGCCGGGTCACCGGCATGAGCACCTCCATGAGCACGTCACGGTTCGCGGAGCGCGCCTTGGCCGTGGCGAAGCGGGCATCGGTGAGCAGATCGGGGCGCTCGATGGCGCGGCAGAAGCGCGTGTAGATGTCGTCTCCGGCGGCGGCGATGTTGATATGCCCGTCCTTCGTCTCGAAGACTCCCGTGGGAATGCCGGTGGGGTGGTTGTTGCCGGCTTGCGGCGCCACCTCCCCGCTCATGAGCCAGCGTGAGGCCTGGAAGTCCAGCATCGAGAGCATGGCTTCCAGCAGCGAGGTGTGCACCCATTTGCCCTCGCCCGTGATCTCACGCTCGAGGAGAGCGACCAGGATGCCTTGCGCGAGGAGGATTCCCGCGCAGAGGTCGGCGATGGGGATGCCCACGCGCACCGGTCCCTGGCCGGGAATTCCCGTGATGCTCATCAACCCGCCCATGCCCTGCGCGATCTGGTCCACCCCCGGCCGATCGCGGTATGGACCGCTCTGCCCGAAGCCGGAGATGCTGCCGTAGATCAGGCGCGGGTTGATCTGGCGCAGGCTCTCGTAGTCGATGCCCAGGCGCTTCTTCACGCCCGGGCGGTAGTTCTCGACGACGATGTCGGTCTCTCGCACGAGCTGCTTGAAGATCTTGACGCCCTCGGGATCCTGGAGGTTGAGGGTCATGCTCCGTTTGTTGCGGTGCAGGTTCTGGAAGTCGAAGCCGTGGCGCGCGCCGCCCATGCCGTCGCCCGTGCGCCCGCCGGGCATCTCGATCTTGATGGCCTGCGCGCCCCAGTCGACCAGCTGCCGCACGCAGGTCGGGCCGGCGCGGGCGCGGGTCAGGTCGAGGACATTGAAGCGAGCCAGGGGCAGCGCGGTGTTCTTCGCCATGGGATCAGGTCCTCACACGTTTTTTGGGCGGTTCGCTCGTCATAGCATTCCGTTCGGCGCCACCAGGATCTTACCGCTCCGCTCGCCCCGCTGCGCATGCGTCAAGGCCGCCTTGATCTCCTCGATCGGGTACACCTTCTCGACCGGCGCGTACAGGGTGCCATCCAGGATCTGCCGGCCGAGATCGGCGTAGATCTCTCGCACCTGCTCGAGGGAGCGCGTGGCCAGCCCGCGTCCGAGGATGAAGCCAACCAGGCTCTGCCCGCCCGAGATCAGCGTGCTGCGCGACATCACGGGATCCTCGCCGCTCATCGAGCCGTAGTTGCAGACGACCCCGCCCTCGCCGAGACACGCCGACAGTCGCGCCGTCGCGCGCCCGGACACCGCGTCGAGGCCGAGCCGAATCGGGGCGCCGCCCGTCTGCGCCTTCACCGCCTCGGCGAGGTCGGGCCCGTCGACGGCGCACCCGTCGGCGCCCAGCGCCTTCAGCTCGTTGAAGAGCGACTCGCGGCGCACGACGTTCATGGTCTTCACGCCGCGCGCGCGGGCGAGGGGGATGAGCAGGCGCCCCACGGCCGAGTTGGCGACGTTCTGGATCACCCAGTCGCCCGGCTTCAGCTTGACGATGTCGGCCAGGAGCAGGAGCGCCGTGGGCGGATTGATGCGCAGCATGGCCGCCTGCCGAAGATCCATGCGCAATGGCACGGGAATGACGTCCTCGCCCTTCACGCGCCGCTTCTGGGTCCAGTTCTCGCGCTGCAGGTTGATGACCAGATCGCCCGGCTTGACGTGGGAGACGCCGGCGCCGACCGCCGTGACACGGCCGACGCACTCAGCCCCCGGCGTGGCGGGCAGGGGCGGCTTGAGGCGATAGGTACCCCGGCAGAAGGAGATATCCGCCGGGTTGATCGGGAAGGCGAGGACGTCGAAGACTACCTCGCCCGCGCCGGGCGCGCCGACATCGGGCACTTCCGCGCACCGGGCGAACTCCTCGGGCTGCCCGTAGCCATCGATCAGGACCTGCTTCATGGCTCGTTCTCCCAGGCCGGGCGGCTCATCAGTCGAAGGTCAGCACGGTCCGCGCGACTTCCCCGGCTTTCATGGCCCGGAAGGCCTCGTTGATGTCGTCCAGCCGTCCGCGCCGGGTGACCATCTCGTCGAGCAGCAGCCGCCCCTGGCGGTAGAAATCGAGGTAGCGCGGGATGTCGACGCGGAAGCGGTTCGAACCCATGCGCGAGGTCTGCACCCGGCACTCCGGCCGGATGGCCATCCAGGGGAACTCGATCATCGCGTCGGGTGGCAGGACGCCCACAATGGTCGCGGTGCCCCGGATGGCGAGGCTCTCGATGGCCTGCCGCACCAGCTTCGCGTTGCCCACGGCCTCGAAGGCGTGATCCACGCCGGCGCCGCCCGTGAGGGCGCGGATCGCCTTGACGGGATCGTCCTTGGCGCTGTTCACCACGTGCGTGGCGCCCACTCTCTTCGCCATCTCCAGCTTCGAGTCGAACACGTCGACGCCGATGATCTGGCGGGCGCCGCCGATACGGGCGCCCTGGACGATGGCGAGGCCCACGCCGCCACAGCCGAACACGGCCACGGTCTGTCCGCCCTCGAGCCCCGAGGTGCGGAGCGCGGCGCCCACGCCGGTAAGAACCCCGCATCCCACGAGGGCAGCCCGGTCCAGGGGCAGGTCGCGGTCGATCTTCACGATGGAGTTCTCGTGGAGCAGCATCCGCTCCGCGTAGCTCGAGATGCCGATGAACTGCCGGAGCGGCTGACCCTGCTGCGAGAGCCGCGGCGCCGCTGACTCAGCGCGGGTGACGGCGCCACCCACGCAGAGGTTCGGGTGGCCGCCGAGGCACTGCGCGCAGCTGCCGCAGAATCCGGAGAGACAGGCGACCACGTGATCTCCCGGCTGCACCGTCGTCACCTCGGCCCCCACCGCCTCCACGACACCCGCGCCTTCGTGACCCAGGACGATCGGCTTGTCCAGCGGGAACCGCCCGATGCCATCGACGACATGCAGATCGCTGTGGCACACGCCTGTGGCCGCCGTGCGGACAAGAACTTCACGACCCCAGGGTTTGTCGATCTCCACCGATTCGATGGTCAGGGGCTCCTGCACCTTCCGGAAGACGGCGGCCTGCATGTCCATGCTCATTTCCTCCAGTCGAGCCACGCGCAGACGGCGCGTCCCATCACGAGCTCCTGGTCGCGACCGGACAGCCACGGCAGCTCCTCCGTGAACATCGTCACGCACTGCCGCCACGAGCACGGCATGCGCGTGATGTCGGTGCCCCAGAACATCCGCTCCGGCCCGAAGGCGTCGTAGATGCGGCGAAGGTGTCCGTGGATGTTGCGATAGGGATAGGGCTCGCTCGAGTAGCTGGGCGCCCCTGTGGCCTTGATGGCGACGTTCGGGTGCTTGGCGAGCGCGAGCATCTCGGGCAGAGACGACCAGGCCGCATCGTCCTTCGTGCCCGAGGGCCGGCCGAGGTGATCGATGATCAGCTTGAGCCGCGGGTGGCGCTCCGCGATCTGGCCGACGGTGGGCATGAAAGTCGCCGCGAGGAGCGCGATGGGCAGGCCGGCGCGCTCGGCAGCGGGCCACAGCCAGTCCATCGTTCCGTCCGTCGGCCAGGTCTTCATGTGCGGCTGCAGAAAGGTGAAGCGCAGGCCGACCATGCCCGGCCGCTTCTTCCAGCCGTCGATGAGGGCGCGGCTCTCGGGGCGGTCGAGGGGGAAGTTGCCGAGGATGGCGAACCGATCAGGATGCTGGCGAGCTGCTTCGACAGCCAGCTCGTTGGCATTCGGATCCCACGAGGTTGGCGGGTGGATGATCGCGGCATCCACGCCCGCCTCGGCCATCTCCTTCAGCAGCTCGTCCTTGGTGAAGCTCGCCACCTGCCGGTGGTTTGGATTCGCGGGCTTGCCCCCGCTCCAGATGTGGACCTGCGCGTCGACGATCATTGCAGCACTTCGGCGCCCGGGGCCGCCTCGAGCTCGCAGGCGTTCACTGTCATGGACAGCATGCTGTAGTAGCCGATGGCTCCCGTGAGCTGGATGAGCCCGTCATCGCCGAATCGTGTCTGCAGCGCCTTGAACGTGACGGCGTCGACCCGATGCTTGCGCATGAGCTCGCGGGTGAAGTCCACGATCTGGGCGTCTTCGGGCGGGATGCCGCGCGAGTGCTTCTCGCGGATGGCCGTGATGGTGGTCTCCGGCACGCCCTGTTTCCGTGCCGAGCCCGTCTGGGCGCCCCACACGTAGACTGCGTCGAGCTCCCGCGCCACTGTCATGGCCGCGAGCACGCGCACACGCATGTCGAGCGAGCCCTCGAAGCGGACGAAGGCCCCCAGGTGCGCGAGGCGGCCGGCCAGCTCGGGGCAGTGGAGGAACATCGTGAAGGGCCCCTGCAGCGCGCCACGGCTCTGCACGATGCCGTCCACGACCGCGTGATCCTTCGGGGCGACCTGCTTCTTGTCGGTGATGGACGTCAGCCTCGCCATGATTGGTCTCCTCGCCTACTAGTTCGCGTTGATCACACGCTGAAGTCCCGCCCCCTCACCCTACCCTCTCCCCCGATGGGGGAGAGGGATCGGACGGGAGACTGTTCTCATCCCTCTCCCCCGTCGCGGGGGAGAGGGCAGGGTGAGGCGCGGGCATGCCTAGCTCAGTCTCATCCCTCCCCCCCGTCGAGGGGGAGAGGGCAGGGTGAGGGGGCCAAGGCTAGCTCACCATCGCGTAGGTGCGCTCGATATTGCGAAGCAATCCCGCCCGCCAGGGGCGATAGTCGCCGTAGACGGAGAAGGGCTTCTCGTAGGTAGGCGCCAGCGCCTCAGGGACGCGCTGCTGAGCTTCCTCGAGCGTCGCCCCCCGCATCACTTCCTCGCGCACGGCCTCGACCATGTCGTGCACGTAGCCGCGGAAGGTGCGGAGCCAATCGCGGCCCGCCACCTCGCCGTGCCCCATGATCATGTGGGTGAAGTCGAGCTCGGCCAGCCGGTCGAGGGTGATCGCCCAGTCCTCCGGATACCCGTCGCCCATGAACGGCGTCCAGCCGATCACGGCATCGCCCGTGATCACCACCTTCTCCTTGGGCAGGTAGACGAAGACGTCACCCTCGGTGTGCGCGCGTCCCAGGTAAAGAAGATGAATCTCCCGGTCGCGCCGGTAGAGCTTCATCGTCCGGTCGAAGGCCATGGTGGGCAGCGCCGGCTTGAGCGCCTTTACCTCGGCATGGTAGGCCTCCGCCTGCTTCAGATCATCGGCGAGCTGGGCGCGGCGCTCGCCGCCGCCCGCCGCCGCGAGGTCGGCCTTGATCTGGGCGATCTCGCCGGGGCCCTGGCGGATATGGTCCTGGATGCGCTTGAGCCCCTTGGTGGCCATGGCCTCGCGCGTGATCTGGTTCGTGATGATCTCGGCGTTCGGATAGGCGGCGGGATAGACCTCGTTGCCGTGCCAGTGATCCCAGTGGAAATGCGTGTTCACGACGTAGCGGACGGGCTTGGTTGTGAGACCGCGCAGCTCCTGGACGATGAGGCGGGCGGCCGAGGGCTTGGAATGCGTGTCCACGATGACCACGCCGTCGTCGCTCTCGATGATGGCGGTGTTGCAATTGACCTTGTAGGCGGGCGCGGCCACCGCCACGTGCACGCCGTCGGCCACCTTCTTGATGTCGAACTTGGCGTCGCCCTTCGCCGGACCCTCGTGGCTGCAGCAATCCATCGCGCAGATCTCCTTTCGGAATAGCGCCCCCGCCGTCGTTCAGCCAACAGCCTGGCTACTATACGAACGCTGCTCTCGCGGCACAAGCCGCCTCCCCACTCATCCCTCTCCCCCATCGGGGGAGAGGGCCGCGGTTCGAGCTGAGCGGCGCAGCCGCGAGGCGAGGGCTGAGTAGATCAGGGGGCAAGTCGCAGCGCGCCAAGGGGCCCTCGACGGGCGCGATGGGTCGAAGTATGCTTGGGCGTCGCCGCCAACGAAACAGCCCGAGTCGCCCACGAGAGGAGACGCACGCATGCCAGCCGGAAAAGGAAAGTTCAAGGTTGTCGTCCAGCAGCCGTCAGGGGGCATTAGCTTCGACCTGGCCGAGGGCGCCTACGCCATCGAGCGCGAAGCCCTGGATCCCATCGGGGCCGAGATCGTCGAGGTGCCGGCCAAGACCGAGGAGGAGTTCATCGCCGCTGCCAAGGACGCCGACGCCGTCATCGCCCGCAATCGCCGCATCACGGTCGCCATCATCAAAGGCCTCAAGAACTGCAAGGTGATCGGGCTCGGCAGCGTGGGCGCCGACACGGTGGACGTGGACGCGGCCACCGAGGCCGGCATCGTCGTCACCAACGTGCCCGACGTCTTCATCGACGAGGTGGCCGATCACACCATGGCCATGTTCCTGGCCGCCCACCGGCGCCTGCGCCTCATGCACCAGCTCACGGTGGACGCCAAGTGGTCGGAGGGGCGCCCATACTTCAAGGACATTCCGCGTCTCTACGGCCAGACGCTCGGCTTGATCTCCTTCGGCAATGTGGCCAAGGCGGTGGCTCGGCGCTCCCACGCGTTCGGACTTCACATCATCGCCTACGATCCGTATCTGGCCGAGCTCGAGATGACGGCGGTAGGAGTGGAGCCGGTGACGAGCCTCATCGAGCTGTGCCAGCGCTCCGACTTCCTGTCCATGCACGCCCCCCTCAACGCGGAGACGCACCACCTGATGGGCGAGAAGCAGTTCAAGGCCATGAAGAAGTCGGCGCTCTTCATCAACAACGGCCGCGGGCCGACCGTGGACGAGAAGGCGCTCATCGAGGCCCTCAAGCAGAAGTGGATCGCCGGCGCCGCCCTCGATGTCTTCGAGCAGGAGCCCGTGGACCCCCTCAACGAGCTCTTGCACATGGACAACGTCATCGTCACGCCGCACATCGCCTCGGCCACCGCGCGCATGGCCCCCGAGACGCGCCGTCGCCTCGGCCGCGAGATCGCCACGGTGCTTCAGGGCAAGTGGCCGCGCTCGGCCGTCAATCCCGGCGTGCTCCCGCGCACGAGCCTCATCCGCTGGCAGCCCTACCCCATGGGCCGCGGCCCCAACCGCTAAGCGCGGCTCTTCTCGCCCTCTCTCCCTCGTGGTGGGAGAGATCACCCCTCATGCATCCCTCTCCCCCATCGGGGGAGAGGGCAGGGTGAGGAGGCAAGCGCCGTCACTCGTTCGCGACACACATGCTGGAGGACGGCCACGACATCCGCACCGTCCAAGAGCTCCTCGGGCACCGCGACGTGTCCACCACCATGATCTACACGCATGTCCTCAATCGCGGGCCGGCCGGGGTTCAGAGCCCCGCCGATCGGATGATGGGTCCATGACGCCGAGCCCAGTCCACCGCCGCTATGCAGACCGCGCATATCGTATATCCCAGGTCCGCATAGCAAGACGCCCCGCTGGTCCGCACAGCGGGAATTCGCTGTCTTTCTGGGGCGCTTGGCACCGAGCCATATCCGCCATCACCGTGCTACGCTCCACCCATGCTTGGTACATCCTGCTACCCAGACCAGCCAAATTCTAGTTCGGCACACAGGCGAAAGACGCTGTGTGTGTTGGGCAACGGCCGCCGACGTTGTCTACGAGGGCAGGAGATCGAGAGCACGTGAGATTAGCCTTGAAAGCTCCCAAGGGGTCGAAGCGCCGGAGGCCGACGACGCATCTTCGCGCTCTTGTCCTTGCCCTGCTCCTTTCATCGGCAGCCGCGCCGCTGGCCGTCGACGCGCAGCAATCCGAGAAACTCTATCGCATCGGAATGCTCGAGCGGACGTCAACAGCGATCAATGCTGCCAACCTCGATGGTCTGCGACAAGGCCTCCGGGAACTCGGGTACGTCGAGGGGAAGAACTTCGTGATCGAGTACCGATCGGCTGATGGCCGGGACGAACGGTTCCCGGCCCTCGCGACTGAGTTGGTTCGCCTGAAGGTTGACCTGATCCTGACGAGGGGGACGCCGGCGATTCTGGCGGCCAAGAATGCCACAGGAGCGATTCCGGTGATCATCATCGGAGCCGGCGATCCTGTTGCGCAGGGCATCGTCGCCAGCCTGGCCCGTCCGGGCGCGAATGTGACGGGCCTGAGCCCCATGGTGACAGAGACCTATGCGAAACGCGTCGAGCTCCTCAAGGCGCTGGTTCCAAGAGCCAAGCGAATTGCCGCCCTCTTAAATATGGGTAATCCAGCTATCCCACCTCAGTGGAAAGAGGTCGAGATGGCGGCGCGATCCCTAGGGATGCAGGCCCAGCTTCTGGACGTGCGGAAGGCCGAGGATCTCGGACCTGCCTTCGATGCTGCCGTCCGGCAGCGTGTCGATGCCCTCGTCGTGGGCCTTGATACTGTCACGCTGGCGAATCGGCGGCACATCGTTGAGCTTGCGGCAAAGCATCGGCTGCCAGCAATTTACGCAACCAGCGAGTTTGTCGGGGGGCTCGCGGCCTACGGCGTGAACTACCCTGACTCATATCGTCGCGCCGCGAGCTTCATAGACAAGATCTTCAGGGGCGCAAAGCCAGCCGAGCTCCCTATGGAGCAGCCCACGAAGTTCGAGCTGATGATGAATCTCAAGACTGCCAAGGCGCTTGGCCTGACGATTCCACCGTCGCTGCTGCTGCAAGCGGACCAGGTGATCCAATGACACGGCACCAGCGTCCACTCGAATCGCCGACAGGTGCCGAACAAACGCATGCAGCCGACGGCGCGCAGGGCGCGTCGCGGCTGGTACGTCACGTTAGATGGGCGCAAGACACCTCCTGGCTGTGGCAGGCATCCTTGCGTCGGTCAACTGTTCGGCAGCGGTAGCTGACGAGGCTAGGCCATGGACGACCTCGATGGGGGTCGTCTCGAACACGATGCTCCGATTGCACTGGATCCGTCCATACGAGGGCTTCGACACGGTGACCCGAATCGACGCTATTCGAGGCAGCAAGGTTGTGCGAACCTTTCGGATCTCGGGCCAGCCCGCTTTCAATAGAACAAAGACATTGGTCGCTTTCCCTGATTGTTGGGATGGAGGCTGTAGTACCGAAATTCAGGTGCTGGACTTGGTGGCTCTGAAGGAGCTGGCGCCCATTCGGTTCGAGCGCGAATGATTCTTCGAGGTGTCGTGGGAAGACGAGGAGAGGTTGAAGGTCCTGCTTGGGGCCATGAATCCGGATGAGAAGACAGACATTCATTGCTTTACCGTTCGCGCTGCCGGGCCATTCAACAAGCCGCCAGAGCGGACCGGCTGTGCCGGCCGCTCAGTGCCGTCGCGTTAGGAAGCGGTCCTGAGGGTCGCTGACCGGGAGAACTGATCGTGGGCATGCGCGTGAAGCCGGCCGACTTCCAAAGACTCAACCTACGCTGCCACGCGCTTCTCAGCGACGTGTCTCTCCACGACGTCTGGGCGATTCCACTCAATGGCGGGGGGCCCGGTCGCAGCATCCAGGACGCGCGTGCGATCTTGTTCGGCGACCGGCGTCCATCTAACTTTGCGGCTCGAGGACTATTCAGGCTGCGATGGGCCCTCGGCCGAGCGTTCGGATGGGATGACGCGAGCGCCATGATCCGCCCAGCGGATCGTACGTCAATCGCCTTGCTGAAGCCGATCGCTCGCAGTCTCAGGTTGCTCCGGGGACTCGCGAGGGCCCGTTTCGAGTGCTCTACGTCTTGGGTGAGGAAGCCCTCAGCGAGCTTCGCAATGCGACCGTGCATGCCTTCTTGGCGCTCGCTCTCACGCCAAGCCCCGGGGGATACACGCTCTACTTGGCAATCTACGTGAAGCCAGTGAGTCGTCTCACGACGCTCTACATGGCCCTGATCGATCCGTTTCGCCGTCTCGTTGTCTATCCGGCCCTCGGCCGGCACGCTCAGCAACGTTGGTCGCGCACCTATGCGTAGGCGCCGCAGGGTCCTGCGCCCGGCGGCTGCCCAACATCGCGCGGCAACGGACCAGTGCTCGCGCTGCTCGCACCTGGCCGCTGAGCGCCGGCGTCCGCCGCACGAGCAGTCAGGCACATCGATCGACTGGCTGATGCGATCCGGCGTGGTCCGACACGCGAAGGAGTCATGGACCTCCTGGCCTTCTTCCTGAGCCAGCACGCCGCGGTGCACGCAAGCGACGTGAGCGGGCGCGCCTTCTCGGTCCAGCGCGTCTTCAGCGAGCTGAGCGACGACCAGATGCGTATACGCCCGGGCAAGGGACTGAACTCTCTCGTCTGGCTCCTCTGGCATATGGCGCGGACCGAAGACGTCGCCGTAAACCTGGTCGTTGCCGACCGCGATCAGGTCCTCGACGAGGTGTGGATGCGCCGCATGAACGTGCCGTGGCGTATCATCGGGACCGGTATGACCGACGATGAGGTCACCGAAATGACCGCCCGTGCCGACGTCGCTGCGGTACGCGCCTATCGCGCGGCAGTCGGAATCCGCACACGTGAGGCCGTCCAAGGGCTGCGGGCTGACGCGTGGGCCGAGATCGTCGGCGAGGAGGACATCAAGCGCGCCGCGGTGACAGGCGCGCTCCGCGATTGGGTCGAAGGCGCGAAATACCCGTGGCTGGGTTGGAGCCGGGCTGACCAACTCGCCAGCTCGGCCCTCCGCCACAACGCCGCGCACATCGGTGAAGCTGTCACGATCAGGGGCCTCGCTGGGTTCAGCCTT
>DASYTI010000004.1 GCA_036002485.1 Candidatus Methylomirabilota bacterium
CGTTGTCGATGTGAAGCTCGAAGCGGTCGCATCGAAGCCCTACGCGCGCCTGGTGGTGACGGACGACCACCCGGACGGCTTCGCCGACCTGGCGCACGCCTACACGCTCTTCGCGGAGAGCGAGAAGAAGGGGGACACGGCCCGGCGGGGCCGCTTCAACCTGGGGGAGAAGCTGGTGCTCGCGCTCTGCGAGAGCGCCCGCATCACCAGCACCAGGGGCACGGTCGTCTTCAGCGAGAGAGGTCGCATGCGTCCACCTGGCTCGCGAGCGAGCGGCACCGAGTTCTCTGCGATCGTGCGGATGACCCGGGGCGAGCTGGAGGAGGTGTTGGCCTCTGTCCAGCAGGTCATTCCTCCGGACAACGTTGTCACCGTCGTCAACGGCGTCGAGATTCCCAGGCGCAAGCCCGCCAAGGTCATCGCCGAGGCGTTCCTCCAGACGGAGGTGGCGGACGCCAGCGGCTCGCTCCGCCGCAAGTATCAGGACACGATGGTGGAGATCTACGTCCCTCGCCAGGGCGAGAAGGCCACGCTCTACGAGATGGGCATCCCTGTCATGGACCTGGGCGACGACCCCTACCACGTGAACGTCATGCAGAAGGTGCCCCTGTCGATGGAGCGCGACGCGGTCACCCCCGGTTACCTGCGCGACGTCCGGGCCGCCGTGCTCGATCACATGCACGAGAAGCTCAGCACCGAGCAGGCGCGAGGCAAGTGGGCCTCCGACGCCATCGAGGAGTCGGTGAACCCCGAGGCGGTCAAGACCCTCGTCGCCAAGCGCTTCGGTGAGAAGGCGGTCATTTACGATCCTTCAGACCGCGAGGCCAACAACATCGCCACGGCGAGGGGCTTCACCGTCATCTCGGGCGGGGCCTTCACCGCCGACGCGTGGGACAAGATCAAGTCGGCCGAGGCCGTCCTGCCCGCGGGCCAGGTTACGCCTTCCCCTCGCCCGTTCCACCCGGACGGCGAGCCGCTCAAGCTCGTGCCCCAGGACGAGTGGTCCCCTGGGATGGCCACGTACGCGGCGATGGTCCGCCGCCTGGCTTTGGAGTTGGAGGGCATCGACATCCTCGTGTGCTTCACGCAAGATCGCGGGTGGAAGTTCGGCGCGGCCTACGGCAAGCTCGCCGAGCGCGCCGGCACCATGACCGTGAACGCGGGTCGCCTCGGAGCAAGCTGGTTTGAACCAGGCAACCTTTCCGACCAGCTAGGCCTCTTCATCCACGAGCTGGGGCACCACTACGGGCACCACCTGGAGGAGTCCTACCACGAGGCTCTCTGCCGCATCGGCGGCAAGCTCGCGGCGGCGGCGCTCGACCGGCCCGAGTGGTTCCGCAGGTGACAGCCGCCACTCAGGCGCTCACCGACGCCTATGCCTCGGGCCTCTTCCTCGGCGGCATCGCCGGCCTCTGCCTGGGTTTGGTCATCGGCGCCGCCCTCTTCCACTCCAAAAAATAGATACTTGACACTTTGTTCTTGGTGTGGGAACTTTCTCTCCTCGCTGGCCGTCGCGGGCCGGCGGGAGGAAGAGGACGGAAGATGGAACCGAACAAGAACACAGAGGTGGGCAAGCTGATTGTCTATTCGTACCGTCCGCGCGGCGCGAGGACGATGCGCTGGGCGTTGGCGGTTGGAGATCTGCCGACCGACGTCATCTCCACTCACGGCTCGCAGAAGACCGCCGAGAGGGCTCTCAACAAGGCTCGCCGTCTCATCGAGCTGGGGTGCAAGGCGTCGGACTTATTCGGTTACAAGGACGGTGATGATGTGGAGTTCAGCTCCAACAGCACCTCGCCTCTCGCGACCTGGCAGCTGGCCAAAGTCTTGCGCGTCTTCGGGCGCCATGTTCGTGTCCAGCTCGTCGACGGTGGTCGCGTCGTGCTGGCCCAACACTCGTGGCTCCGCCGCCCGGCGAGCGCGACGGGGGCCTCGTCGTGATGCCCACGGTCGACTCCAAGCTGCGCTCCGGTCTCGTGCACTACCGCCGTTGTGCCGAGGACGCCGCCCACGCGGTCACCGGTGCGAGGTCCAAGGCCGCTCGCGCCGAGCTGGTGGCCGAGCTGCGGGCCGCCTCCTGGTGGGAGGGCCGCTACGCCGTCCTGCTTGAGATCTGCGAATCTGGCCGCCGCCCCGAGGAGCTGCTGGCCGCCTACGCGAACCGCCTGCCCGGCCGCAAGGTGCCCGAGCCCCCTCCCGAGCCGGCCACGACCCTCGCGCCCTCTCCGAGCCCCGTGCGCCCCGCCGCCGCCGAGCGGGCCGCCCCCCGCCGCAGGCCGGCCGCCTCATGGCGGTGGGCCTTGGCCGTGGCGGCCTCGCTCACCGCTCTGATCGCTCTACTCCAGTAGCTCGAAAATTGATACTTGACACTTTGTTCTTTTCGAGGAGAATGGTTTCACCGTCAGGCGTCGCGGCCGGGCGGTGGAAAGAAAAAGAGGACGACAGATGGCCAAGCACACTTCCACGGTCAACAACCACGGTATCAGCTACCTCCTGGAGCCCGCTCCGGGCAACAAGATCTGCCTCCGGCAGGTCTTCATCAGCCGGAGCACGCTCCGCTGCTCGGACACGCCCCTCGGCGTCTTCAGCGACGCCCGCGTCGCCCGGCGCGCGGCCCTGCGCGACCAGCGCAGCTACGAGGCCGTCATGAGCCTGGCGGCGGCCGACTGCATGGTCGACGAGACGCTCCTCGGCGTTCACTGTGAGGTGCGCCCATGAACCACCAGACGGAGGCCGAGAAGGCCGTCACAGCGAGCATGGGCTTCGAGCTGGTGGTGACGCTCGACAAGCGTCGGGTGGCCCACCTGCTCTGCTCGGCGTTCGAGGGTGGTTCGAACTACTGGTATCAGCTCGAAGAGTTCATCCCCCCGGCCGTGGCCAACAACGTCAAGCACCTCGGCGACGGCTTCTACCGCCACATCGACTACCCGCTCTGCATCGGCGGGGCGCTGATGGTCTCCGACCGTCGGGCCTGCAACCCGGGCAAGATGACGACCACCCGCCTCGACTGGCCGAAGATTCGCGAGGGCCTGGGTGTGATGGCTGCGAAGCACCCGCGCCACTTCGCGAACTGGCTGGCCGAGAAGGACGACGCGGAGACGGGCGACGTCTTCCTTCAGTGCTGCGTGCTCGGCGACGTCGTCTACGGCTGAAAAAAAACCCTACGGAAGGGGCCTGCTTAGGCCCCTTCTTTTCTCTCCTAAAAATTACTACTTGACACTTTGTTCTCTGTGACTAGAATCTTCTCACCCTGGCGTCGCGGCCGGGGCAGAAAGAGGAGAAGGACGATGAGTGAACTTCAGCAGTATTACGACGCTTTCCGGACTGGCTACTGGGCCGTCTCCAACGCCGAGGAGTGCCCCTGCCGTGGCTCTGGTTGGGCGCTCTCTGAGGTCGACACTTTCCACAAGTGCCCCATTCACTTCGATGGTCAGCGCTCGCCCGAGGAGGCCGAGTTCGACGATGGCGAGGACGTGGCCGCCGCCCCCTTCCCCGCTCCCGCGGTGGTGGTTCCGGCTCCGGTGGCTTCCCTCCCGGTCTCCGACGACGAGATCCCCTTCTAGTGGCCCGAGGCGAGGGGGTCGAGAGCGCTCGACCCCCGGCCCCGGCCCACCAGCGTCGCGGCGGTGAGCACGGAGAAAAAGGACGGATACGAGCATGGCACGAGTCAACACGGTCGAGAAGAGCCTGAAGTCCCCCGGCACCTGCGGGAAGTGCAACAAGCAGATCTGCAAGGGCGAAGG
>DASYTI010000005.1 GCA_036002485.1 Candidatus Methylomirabilota bacterium
CCTCGAACCTGGGCCGTCACGATTCTCGGATCAGCCGACGACTCCCGGCTTCTGACCGTCACGGAGGCGATCGAATACTGGAACGAACAGCTCGTGAGCGTGAATTCCAGTGTGCGTCTTGGCCCGATCAGCCGCTCCGACGAGCGCATCGCGGACGATGCGCTCCGAGCCATGAGCGAGGCCGCCCTGGACCGTCGTCGCATTCCACCCCTCCCGCCCCGCCTTCGTGAGATGACCGGCGATGTCCTCGTCATCTTCTCGGGTACCGACCTCATCTCGGTGGGATTTCCGCCAGGTGCGGTGGCGCGACAGGGAATCGCGATCATCCGGAGCGCCGAGGGGCCACCGCTGTCGCTGCCGAACGTGGCGCGCAACCTCATCGCCCATGAGCTGGGTCACGTGCTGGGGCTCCGCCACAACAGTGATCCCGCCACCCTGATGTGTGGCCGCCCCGCCACGTGCCGACCGAATCTCTTTCGATCCGATACCAAACGGTTCTTCCCGCTCACCGACGCAGACCGCCAGCATCTGGCGGAGCGATAGCCGTCTTCTCGCTGCCCGCCTTGACAAGCCCCTGACCGGGCCATAACGTCCGCCCATATCGCGCAATCGCTCCGCTCACCTCGAGGAGCAGCGCGGGCAGGAGGCCGCCCATGGTGACCAAGGACTTTCCGATCTTCGACTGCGACAGCCATGTTGTCGAGCCGCCCGAGATCTGGGACGAGTACGTGCCCAGCGCCATCCGTTCGTGGGTGAAGACGCAGTTTCACTTCCACACGGACACGGACGTGCTTCACATCAACGGCCGGGTGGTCCCCGCCACCCGCGAGCGCTCGAATGCCGCCGAGGTGGGTTGGCCGCGCTGGAGCAAGAAAGAGGTGGGGTCGCTGGTTCCCGGCACGGAGGAATGGAAGCGGAAATTCGGACGCCTGGCCGGGTGCCGCGATCCGCAGGCCCGGTTGCGAGACATGGATGCGCTCGGCACCGATCAGGTGATGCTCTTCCCGACCTGGTTCGTCCGTCTGGCCCTCGTCAAGGCCCCCGAGGCGGCCTGCGCGCTCGCCCGCGCCTACAACGACTGGGTCTACGACTACTGCGCGGCCAACCGGCGGCGGCTCTTTCCCTGCGCCGTCCTCGCCATCCAGAGCGTCGAGCAGTCGATCGCCGAGCTGCGGCGGGTGGCCAAGCTCGGCTTCAAGGCCGCGGCCATCCGGCCCTGTTTCTGGAACGGGCGCTACCCGACGCTGCCCGAGTTCGATCCTCTGTGGCGAGAGTTCGAAGACCTCGACGTGGTGCTCGCCATGCATACCTTTCCCTCGCGGGAGGCCCTGACCCCGGAGTGGGGCGAGCGCATCGCGCGCACCCGCGGGAGCGGCCACGGGCTGCTCTTCACCGACGAGGCCGTCGTCTACTCCCCAGGGCAGTTTCTGAGCAATATCGTGTTCAGCATGGAGCCCAGCATCGACAGCTCCGAAGCCCTCGGCTTCATCTTCGAGGCCATGACCTGGCTCACCGCCGTGCTGATGACGGGGTGGCTCGACAAGTTCCCGCGCCTGCGCGCCGCCGTGCTCGAGTCCAACGCTACCTGGTTGCCCCTGGTGCTGTCGCGGAGCCGGAACTTCCTCGACCTCTACGCCTTCCAGCGCGGACCCAAGGTGCGCGATCCCTACGAGGTGTTCTACGAGCGCTGCTTCATCGCCTTCGAGGGTGACGAGGAGCCCGTCTATCGCATGTGGGATCAGTACGAGAATGTTGGGCTCTGGTCCTCGGACTACCCTCATCACGATGCCGAGGACGGCTGGGAGGCCCTCGAGCTCATGGAGCGACACAAGGTGCCTGTCGCGGTCCAGCGCAAGCTGCTCGGTGAGAACGCCCGACGCCTTTACGGCATCGAGCCCGTCATGGTGGTGACCGAGCGCGTCGAGCAGTACGAGCCGGCCAAGCTGCCCTGGTAGCGCCGGAGCGCATGCAGCATGGCCCCGCCCGCGACCATGGTCGAGCGGGCTTGGTTCCGGTGAGAGAATTGGAGTAAGGAGGACAGGCCATGATCCGAGTACTGGTGGTCGCGGCAGCGCTGATGGTGGCGGGGGCGGCGGTGAGCCTTCCGGCTATCGCGCAGCCGGCCCGCGCAAAGGGTGAGCGAGTGGTCGAGAGCCGGGTCGTGAGCGTGCGGGGTGATCAGGTGTTCTTGCATGACGGCACCACGCTGAAAATTCCCTCCTCCGTGGCGAATCCGCTCGAAATCGAGGAAGGCGACACTGTCCGGTTCACGTACGAAACGAAAAATGGGCAGAACATCGCCACGTCCATCCAGTTCAGGGACCGCCCCGGGGGCATGAGGCGCAGGTTCTAGTCGTTTAGCGAGCGGGAGCCGTCCGAAGGAAGTCGCGGACCAGGCTCGCCACTGCGGCCGGCTGCTCGAGATGGGGCGCGTGGCCCGTCTCTTTCACGGTCTCCACGCGCGCGCCCGCGATGTGGCGCGTGAACTCTTCCGCGTAGACGGGCGGTACCAGCCGATCCTCGGCGCCCCAGATCAGCAGGGTGGGCGCCTTCACGCGATGGATGCGCTTCTTCAGGCCTTTGTCGGGAATGGGCCAGATGAATTTCCCGGTGGAGCCCATGGCCCAGGTGAGGCCGACCTGGGCGGTGACGCGCGCCTCTTCGTCTTCCGTCTCGACGAAGAGCTGCTTCGCCCCCGCACTCGCGGGATCGCGGAAGATGTGACCGGGCAGCTCTTGCGGGTTCAGCATCATCCAGTTGACGACGGGAGCGTCGTCGCGCCAGAGGCCGATCGGATCGATGAGGGCCAGGCGGCCGGCGCGGCGCGGGTAGGCCGCGGCCACCTCGCAAGCGACCATGGCGCCGAAGGAATGGCCGACGAAGGCCGCGCCCTCGAGGCCCAGCTGATCCAGCAGCTCGTCGTAGCAGAGGATCAAGTCCCAGAGGTTATCGAGATGATAGATGTCGTCGGGCGCGCCGGGGGTGGTGCCGGGGTGCTCGGGGGCGTGGACGGTGAAGTGCTGGGACAGCGTGTCCAGGAACGGATCCCAGTGGAGGCCCCAGGGGCCGTGGAAGAAGACGAGGGCGGGGCCGCTGCCCTTGGTGAGGACGCGCATGCGGACGCGGTTCTGCCAGACGGGGAACACGCGGGCTTGGGTGCCGTTCAGAGTGGACATCAAGAGAACCCCCTCATTTACTCAGCCCTCGCCTCGTCGCTCGAGGCGAGCGCCTCGGCTCGAACTGCGGCCCTCTCCCCCACTGGGGGAGAGGGAATGAGAGCTTCTTCTCGAGACGGATTCAAGACCGCCTCCCCCGAGAGGGAAGTGGAGGCTGAGGCGCGCTTGCGAAGCCTTTCGGGCCACCAGTGATTGGTCCAGCCCTCTTGCTCCCAGAAACCTCTCAACGAGGGGAGGACTTCGCGGGCGAAGAGGTCCATGTTCTGCAGGGTCAGCTCGTGGGGCATGGAGCCGATCTGCAGTAACACCATCAGGTTGCCGACGCGGAGACCCTTGACCACCTCTTCTTCGAGCCGCTGGCGGACGGTGGCGGGACTGCCGGCAATCACGTAGCCCTTCTCGACGAAGTCCCGGTAGCGCAGCTCCTTGGGATTCTCCGGCCGGCGCATGGGGTTGCGCGCGGTGGCCTGCAAGCTCCGGTAGTCCTGATTGCCCGGCGGCGCGAACCAAACGGCGGGGACGTGGAGACACTTGTGATAGAAGTACTCCACGTGCCGCGCGTAGAGCTCTTCGGCGCGCGCGTCGGTGTCGGCCACGGCCACCAGCTGCAGGAATCCCGCGCGGTAGGGGTTGGCGTCGCGGCCCTTCTTGGTGACCACATCCCAGTAGCCGTTCATCATGCCCTTCGCCGATTTGGCCCCCGAATAGCTCAGGAAGCAGTAGCAGACTTCGTTGTCGACGGCGAAGTCGAAGGTGCTGATGCTGCCCGAGCCGGGCACCCACACGGGTGGATGCGGCTGCTGGATGGGACGGGGCCAGAGATTCACGTTGGCCAGCTGGTAGTAGCGGCCATTCCACGCGAAGATCTCGCGCGCCTGCCAGGCCTTCATCGTGAGGGCGAAGGCCTCGCGGTAGCGCTCGCGATGCTCCATGGGCGTGATGCCGTAGCAGAGGTTGACGTCCATGGGGCTGCCCAGAGGCAGGCCCGCCACCAGCCGCCCGCCGCTGATGCAGTCGAGCATGGCGTACTCTTCCGCGACGCGGATGGGCGGGTTCTGAGTGGGCAGCGTGGAACCCATCTGGACGACGGCCACGGGCAGATCGTTGGTGGCCTTGGCGAGGACGGCGCCCATGATGTTGGGGCTGGGCATGAAGCCGTAGGCGTTCTGGTGGTGCTCGTTGGTGCACACGCCGTCGAAGCCGGCGCGGGCCGCGAAGAGCAGCTCGTCGAGCGTCCAGTTGTAGTACTGCCCCACGCGGGCGGGATCGGCCAGCTCCCACCAGGGCGGCGTCACCCACACGGACGGGTAGCGCTTCTCGAAATCGGCAGGCAGCTCCCGGTGCGGCATCAGATGGAACGCGCTGATCTTCATGACGTACCTCGCAGGGCTCGGGGTCGGCTGGCGTGGCTGCTGATGCCTCACAGTACTGCCGGGCTCATGGGAGTGTCAATTTGATCCCTTTCCCCCATCCGGGGAGAGGGCCGCAGTTGGAGCCGGGCCCCTCACCTCGAGCGACGAGGCGAAGGCCGAGTAAATAGGGGGCTTTTTGTTCTAGTCTGAGTGGCCCTCTTCTCAGGGGAGAGGAGTGTCATGTCCGAAGTGGAGTATCTCGCCAAGCCACGCCTGCTTTTGGGAGCTCATGACTGACGTGGCCTGGGACTTGTGCATCCTCGGAATCGGGGTAACTGGCGGCATCTTCTCCGCTCCGGAGATGGTAAAAGGCTGGGGGCCTGAAGGCTCTTTGCTTGCTGCCGTC
>DASYTI010000006.1 GCA_036002485.1 Candidatus Methylomirabilota bacterium
GGGGCTCACCACGGTGACCCGGGCGCCCGCCGCGAGCAGGCCTTCCACCTTGCCCTCGCCCACGGAGCCGCCGCCCACCACCAGGCAGGCGTGGCCCCGCAGATCGAGCGAGACGGGATAGTACTCCGTCACTTGGGCTGCTGCGTCAGGCGGAGATAGGGCTTGAGCGCCTTCCACCCGTTGGGGAACTTGGCCTCGGAGCTCTCGGCGGTGAAGTCCGGTGCGGTGTTGCCCAGTCGCAATGACATCTCGTCTCTCCTCTTGTTCGGTGTCTGGTCAGCGGTGTTCAGCCTTCGAGGCCATGGGGAGTCCGCGCCTGCGCGACGTCGCGCGCCACGGCCTCCACCACCTCGCCGGCCAGGATGGTGCGGATCTCCTCGTCGGTGCGCGCGGCGCAGAACTGCCGGAAGTTGTCGCCGTTCCGCCGCTCGGCCAGGTAGACGCGGAGCAGCCGCTCGATGGCCGCGGGCACCTCGGTGGCCGCCGTGCGATAGCCAACGGGTCGCGCGGTCGCCTGATGCGCGCCCACCGCGCCGCCGACGCAGAAGTAGTAGGCGTCGACCATCTGCCCGTCGACCTTGGTCTTCTTGCCCTCGAGGCCGATATCGGCGATCCAGTGCTGGCCGCAGCTATTGGGACAGCCGGTGACGTGGATCTTCAGATGCTGCTCGAAGCCCGGCAGTCGCGCTTCAAGATCGTTCACGAGGTGGCGCGCGAAGCCCTTGGTCTCCGTGAGGGCGATCTTGCAGAACTCGGTGCCCGTGCAGGCGATGGTACCCCGCCAGAAGGGTGAGCCCTCGAGGCGGAGCCCCAGGGTCTCGATCTCGCGCCCCAGCTCGTCGGCGCGGCTCCTGGGCACGTTCAGGACGAGGAGGTTCTGCATCCCCGTGGTCCGCAAGTCGCCCGAGCCATAGCGCAGGGCGAGGGCGGCGAGGGCCCGGAGCTGAGCGGCCTGGAGCCGGCCCCGCAGCACCGCGATGCCCACATAGGCGAAGCCGTCCTGCTTCTGCGCGTGGATGCCCACGTGATCGCGGTAGATGTCGTCGGGCGGAACCTCGGGCACGGCCGGCTCGAGCTTCTCGCCCAGCCGGCGCTCGAGCTCTGCCTGGAAGCGCTCGGCCGTCCAGCCGTGCTGGAGAAAGAGGAACTTGAGCCGGGCCTTCTCGCGGTTCTGGCGGAGGACATCACTGTCGCGGAAGAGCTCGGTGACACCTTTGACCACGGCCAGCGCCTGATGCCAGGGGACGAACGCGTCGAGGCGCGGGGCGAGGTGGGGATCGGTGGAGAGCCCTCCGCCCACGCGCAGCGAGAAGCCGGCGAGACCCGTGTACGGATGGCGCAGTGCCGTGAGGGCGACGTCATTGATCTCGGGATACGAGCACCAGACGCGGCAGCCCGTGATGGAGACCTTGTACTTGCGCGGCAGATTGTAGAAGTCAGGGCTGCCGTTCAGCATGTCCGTGGCGGCTTGGGCGAGCGGGGAGGCGTCAGCGATCTCGTCGGCGTCCACACCGGCCACCGGGCAGCCGGTGACATTGCGCGTGACGTCCCCGCAGGAGCCGAGCGTCGTGATGCCGACCCCGGAAAGCGCCCGGATGATGGTCGGCAAATCCTCGATCCGCACCCAGTGGAGCTGTATGTTCTGGCGAACGGTGATGTCCGCCACCCCACGGGCGTAGCGCTCGGCGACATCGGCAATGGTCGAGAGCTGGAGCGAAGTCAGGAGACCGTTCGGGATGCGGATGCGAAGCATGAGATACGGCACCGCCTTGCCTTCGCCGCCCTTGCCTCCTACCGCGCCCACTCCGTCACCCTGCGTGTAGATACCCCACCAGCGGAAATACGTGTTGAGCCACTCGGGCGGGATGGAGTCCCAGCCCTCGCGGCTGAAGCGCTCGATCTCGGCATAGGCAGCCCAAGGGTTGATCGCCGCTTTGAGCCGCTCGGCCCTCTGCGCCTTGGTTTCCTTCACTGTCTCAGCCACTTGCGCCTCCCCAAGGGTCCTCGAACCTGGCTCTAACCGGTGTGGAGACAAATAGTGCCTAACTCTATCGGAATTGTCAAGAATACCTCCAGAGGGAAGCAGGAAGACAAGGCTTCCTTTAAGGAGGACTCCCGGGGGCATACCCCAGGCGGTGGGAGGTCGCCACCAGGAACAGCACCCAGCTCACGAGGATGGCGAGCGGCGCGGCGCCGAAAGGAATCATGTAGGCGCCGGTCAGATCGTAGAGAAACCCGGCCGCGGCAGGACCCAGCGCGGCCCCGCACCGCCATCCCACGCCAAGCACGCCCATGATGGCGCCGATGGCCCGCACGCCGAAGACGTCGGGGACCACCTGCGCGACCATGGTGTCCGTCGTCGCGAAGCCCGCGCCGAGCGCCACCAATGAGCCAAGCAGGCCCTCGCGCGAAGGCGCGAGGAGAAGGGCGACCAGCCCCAGCGTCTGTATTGCGCAGCCGACACACATGGTGCCGCGCGTGCCGATCCGATCGGACACCGCGCCCGTGACGAGGCGCCCGGCCACCGAGCCGATGCCATAGGCCGTGAGCGCGAACGACGCGCCGGCCAGGCTGATCCCCTGATCACGAGCAAAGGGCACGATGTGAACGGAGAGCATCAAGCCGACGCCACCGAGCAGCAGCCAGGCGACGTTCAGGCACCACAGCCGCGGATCGACCAGGGCTTGCCCGAGCGTGGCGCCAGATCTGATGCCAGGGCCGGCACCGTCATGCGGGTGTGCGAACGTTGCGCCGGCGCTCCGTTCCTCCCCCCGAAGCGCGGCCGCCTCGGATGCGCGAGGGAGCCGCACCGTCAGCGCGGCCAGCATGGTCACGAGCCCGCTGCCGCAGCCGAGCAGCGCATAGGCCCAGCGCCACTCGACCTTGGTGATGAGCCACGCCGCCAGAGGGCCGCCTGAGATGTATCCGAGATTGAACCCAACCAGGACCAGGGCCAGCGCCATGCCGCGGCGCCCCTCGAACCAGCGTGTCACCGTCGACGCGGCGAGCAGGTAGAAGCTCGACATGCCCACCCCGCCCAGAATTCCCACGTAGAGATAGAGCTGCCACAGCGCGTCCACCGTGGAGACGAGGGCGAAGGCGGCCCCGGCTGCGGTCACCGTGAGGACGAGCACGAGACGCGGACCGCGACGATCCGCGATCGCCCCGATGGGAAAGGCCGCCAGACCGCCGAGGAGCAGGTTGAGGGAGAGGGCGGACGAGATGGCGCCGCGGCTCCACCCGAACTCTTCGGCGAGGACGGGAAGGAAAACACCGTAGGCTGCGAGGGGCGTCGAGATGCCGTAGGTCACGACGAAAAGCGCCGCGACGACCAGCCAGCGACGGGCGTCCGGACGCGTCCGCAGACTGCCCATTCGGGCCAAGCGCTCGTTCCGCCGCGCTCAGCCGCGGGAGAGCTTCCGGCCTATCCGCGTCTCGATCACATGCGTGACGGCCGAGAAGTCCTCCTTGCCCCAGCCGCCGTCCACCGCCTCGTCGTAGGTGCGCTTGGTCTCTTCCAGGATGGGCGTGGGGACCCTGGACGCCTTGGCCAGGGCCAGGGCCAGTCCCGCATCCTTGCGCATGAGCTCGCACATGAAGGTGGGCGAGAACTCGCCGTCGAAGATCCGCTTGGCGCGCCGCTCGAAGTACGTGCCATAGGCCATGCCGCCGCCCTTGCGTACCACGTCGTAGAACGTATCCGACTCCACGCCCGACTGCACGCAGACGGCTAGGGCCTCGGCCACCGCGACGGCCGTCACGGCCACCAGGCCATTGTGGATGAGCTTGACCCGATTGCCCATGCCCGGGCCGCCCACGAACATGTGGAGCTTGCCCATGATGTCGAGGTAAGGCGCGATGCGCTCGACCGCGGCCTGATCGCCGCCCACGATGAAAAAGATCTCGCCCGACACGGCCTGAGGCTGCGAGCCCAGCATGGGCGTGTCCATGTGCGTGATGCCCTTGGGCAGGAGCGCGCGGCCCACCTCGAGCGTGACTTCCGGGCTCACGGTGGAGCAGTCGCAGGTGACGAGCCCCGCCTTGCCGCCCGCGGCGATGCCGCCGGCCCCGAGATAGACCGTGCGCACCACGTCGTCATTGGGCAGGCAGGTGAAGATCACAGAGGCCCGGGCCGCGACTTCCGAGGGCGAGGGGACGACGGTGACGCCCGCGAGCTTGCCGGCCGCGGCCGTCGCGGAAGCACTCGCGTCATTGACAACCAGCTCCACGCCAGCTTTGGCGAGATTGGCCGTCATGGGCATGCCCATGGTGCCCAATCCGATGAATCCGACGATGTCGCTCATGCGATGCCCCTTTGCATGGTCAGGCGTGGGTCGTCATGTGATGCGGCGGGCCCGTCGCTCTCGTCGGAACCGTAGGGGCTCGCGCGGTACGTGTCAAGGGCGTGCCCGGGAGTACAATTCGGAGAGCGAGTCCACGAGAGGAGAACCGCGATGAGAAAGTGGCCGGCCTGGACCCTGCTTGCCTGGTACTACGTCGCGTACGGCATGGGCGGTCCCTACCCGCCTCAGCTCTTCGGACCATTCATCAGCGAGGAGCAGTGCGTGGCTCAGGCCGCCGACTGGTCGGCGCGAGGCGTTTCCTCCGTCTGTCTCAAGTCGGAAATCCAGGGCCTGCCGAGCTATGGCGGGGCGATCGTCTACCCGTCCGCGCCAGGCCGGACCCCGACGGGCACTGCCGCGCCCGCGCCGTCCGGCAAGACCCCACTCATGTCGCCGGTTCAACCGATGAAGAAGTAGGCGCGAGACGCGGATGAATCAGGTGACCCGCGAGTACCACTACCGCGTGGACCGCGAGGGCCGGATCTATCACGATGGCACGGAGATCGTGGACCCGGCGACCCTCCGCTTCTTTCTGCTCGCCCTCACGCGCACCCCGGAGGGGCGATGGCTCGCCGTCTGTCAGGGCGAGCGCAACTGGTTCGAGTCCGAGGGCAGGCGGCCCGAGGATACCCCGTTCATCGTCCAACGACTGCGCCTGACCGTCGAGAGCGGTCGGCTGCGCGCGGTCGAGCTCTGCCTGGCCGGCGACTATCGCGAGCCGCTCGATCCCGCCACCCTGGAGCAGGATGGCGAGCGCCTCTTCTGCGCGGTGCGGCGCGGCGCCTTCCGCGCCCGCTTCGGCCACCGCGCCATGCAGCAGCTCGCCCCGTATCTCAGCGAGGGGCCCGACGGCCCCGCCCTCGCCCTCGACGGCCGGCGCCATGCGCTCCCGCGCGCCGCTTCCGCCACTCCGCGGCCTCGAACGTGAAGTGGGCGACCCGGACGGTCTTGTAGTCCGACATGCCATCGTGGACGAAACCCACCTTCTCGAGGACGCGCCGCGAGGCAAGGTTCTCCGGAAAGGTCACAGCCACGAGACGAGGCAGACCCACCTGATCGAACGCATAGCTCACGAGCGCCGTGGCGGCTTCGGTGGCCCGCCCGCCGCCCCACGAGGCACGGGCCAGCCGGTACGCGAGCTCGATATCGTCGCCGTCTGGCATGCGGACAAGCGCGGCGACGCCGTGGAAGGCGCCGTCGGCCTTGTCCTCGATCAGCCACCAGCCGAGCGCGCCGTGATCCGCGGCGATGCGATCACGCACGCGCGCCACGATCTCCTCGGGGGTGCCCCCGCGGCTCCCGATATAGCGCATCACCTCCGGATCGCTGTCCAGGGTCACGAACAGCGTCTCGTCGGCGGCGCACAGGCGGCGCAGGCGCAGCCGCCTTGTGTCGAGCATGAGACGGAAGCCCGCGAGTCTACCCGAACAAGACTCAGGCGCCGAGCTTGCCTGCCTGCTCGAGCAGAGCCTCCGCGCTGCTGACCTCGAACTTGCCGGGCGCCTCGAGGTTGAAGGCCTTGACGACTCCGTCGTCCACGAGCATCGAGTAGCGCTGGGAGCGAACCCCCATGCCGCGGGCCACCAGGTCGAACTCGAGCCCCAGGGCCTTCGTATAGGCGGCGCTGCCGTCGGCCATCATCCGCACCTTGTTCTTGGCCCCCTGCTCCTTGCCCCAGGCGCCCATGACGAAGGCGTCGTTGACCGCGACGCACCAGATCTCGTCCACCTTCTTGGCCTTGAGCTTGTCCGCGTTGGCGACATAGCCCGGGACATGCTTGGCCGAACAGGTGGGCGTGAAGGCGCCAGGCACCCCGAAGATGGCGATGCGCTTCCCCTTCACCATCTCTTCCACGGGGAAGGCATTGGGGCCGACCGTGCAGCCCGGCCGCTCTTCCTCGACGAACTCGTAGAGCTGTCCGGCAGGCAGCTTGTCTCCGACTTTGATGGCCATGAAAGTCTCCTTTTCGGTGAGGGATCGACAGCGGACCGTCATTCTAGCACGCGGCGCGAGGGGCGGGACGGCGGAGCAGCTCGCCAAGCAGATCAAGGAGATCTTTGCCCTGCGTGGATGGAGCGCGGCCAAGCCCGCCAAGTGGCCGGTTCCCGCCGCGCATCTCTTCGGCCGCGGCGCGCATCAGAATGCCGAGGAGACCTGACATGAACCCAACCGAGAACCATGTGACGTCGGATCCCGCCGTGATCCATCTCACCCAGGCGAACTTCGACGAGGCGCTGGTCGGAGCCGAGGGCGTCCTGCTCGTGGACTTCTGGGCCGAATGGTGCGGTCCGTGCCGCGCCATCGCGCCCGTGCTCGAGGAGCTCGCGCGCTCGTCCGGGGGCCGGGTGCGGCTCGCCAAGGTCAACGTGGACGAGCAGCCCGGCCTGGCCGCCCGCTACGGCATCCGCTCCATCCCCACCATCCTCTTCGTCAAGGACGGCGAGGTCCGCGACCAGGTCGTGGGCGCGGTGCCGAAGGCGCAGATCCAGGCCAAGCTCGAGGCACTGCTGACGTAGTTCGCTCGGAGCGTAGTCAAACCGACCCCCCTCACCCTGCCCTCTCCCCCACTGGGGGAGAGGGATACAGGGGTCCTGATCATTCGTTATCGAGCTAGGCCAAGGGTTCGCTTGGCAGTTAGCCTTTGAGGCCGGTCATCACCGCCGCCTGCACTACCCACTTCTGCAAGATCACGAAGATCAGGAGAATCGGCAGGACGCTCAGCACGGCGGCGGCCGTCACCAGGTTGTACTCGATGAAGTACATGTTGGTGAAGCCGATCAGCCCCATGGTCACCGTCTTCATGGACGGCGAGTTCACCACCACGAGGGGCCAGAAGAACTCGTTCCACGTCCACATGAACTTGATGATGGCCAAGGTGGCCAGGGCCGGCGTCACCGCGGGCAGGATCACGCGCCAGAAGATGCCCCACTCGCCACAGCCGTCGATCCGCGCGGCTGCGATGTAGTCGTCCGGCACCGCCTCGATGGCCTGGCGCATGAGGAAAACGCCGAAGACGCTGACCAGGTCGGGGGCGAGGATGCCGAGGTACGTGTCGAGAAGGCCCAGCCGGCTCACCCAGAGATAGAGCGGCACCACCACGGACTGAAACGGCACCATCAAGATGCCGATGATGGCGAAGAAGAACACGGAGTGCCCCGGAAATCTGAACTTGGCGAAGCCGTAGCCGGCGAGAGCAGACACGACCAGGCTGCTCATGGCTGACACGGTGGCGAGGAGCGCGCTGTTGAGGAGGAACCGACTGAACGGCGCGCGGCGGAATACCTCGCGGTAATTCTCGAGGTTGCCCCAATGATCGGGGGCGAGCTGGAGCGGCACGCGCTGGATCTCGGGCGGGGTCTTGAGCGACGTGAGGGCGATCCACACGAAGGGGAAGATCACCGTGAGCGCGCCGGCCGCGACGAGGGCGGCGGTCAGCCAGCGGGCGAGGGGAACGGACCTTGCCCCGGCCCCTCTCAATAGTCCACCGGCCTGCGGAAGATCCGCCACTGCAGGAGCGTCACCACGAGCAGCACCCCGAAGACAAACACGGCCATGACCGAGGCTTCGCCCAGGCGGAAGTACTTGAAGGCGGTGTCGTAGAGGAGCGGGATGATCGTCTGGCTGGCCCCGGCGGGCCCTCCCTGTGTCGTGGCATAGACCTGGTCGAAGATCTTGAAGTTGAAGATGAGCTCGAGGATGCACACCATCACGACCTGGGGGTTCAGGAGGGGCAGGGTGACGTGCCAGAGCTGCTGACGCGCGCTCGCGCCGTCCATGGCCGCCGCCTCGTAGTACTCCCCGGGGATCGCCTGGAGCGCGGCGAGGAAGATCATGGTGTCGAAGCCCAGCCTCACCCACACGTTGACCGCAGCCAGCGAGGGCAACACCTGGTTGAGGCTCTGCAGCCATTTCTGGGGCGGCAGCCCGACAAGGGCGAGGGCGTGGTTGAGCACGCCGTAGACGGGCTCGTAGAGCCACTGCCAGATGAGGGCGGCCGCCACCAGCGAGACGGCGAAGGGGACGAAGTACATGGCGGCCCACAGGCTCCGCCAGCGCAGGGTCAGGCGGTCCAGCCCGAGCGCCACGGCCAGGGCGAGCACCACGGTGGAGGGCACGGACAGGGCGAGGAGCTTGATGGTGGTCTTGACGCTGTTCCAGAAGACCGGATCGGTGAACACGCGCTCGTAGAGACCGAAGCCCATGAACCGGCTGGCTCCGCCCGGCAGCGTCCGGTAGAAGGATCCGATGAGGGACTCGACAAGCGGGATGAAGTACACGCACGCGAAGTAGGCCACGGCGGGCAGGACGAAGAGAAAGCCCGCCCGCCGCTGGCGGTCCATGTACGTGCGGGGAAACGCGAGGCGCGTCCACGCAGACAGCTGAAACAGGCCCCTCTGACTCCTCCCGAATCCCTCTTCCCCATCGGGGGAGAGGGTAGGGTGAGGGGGCGAGTCTTTCGGCACGCCTAGTCTTTCAGGATCCGGTCCATCCGGGCCGCGGCCTCGTCGAGCGACGGCTTGGGCTGGCCCTTCCCGTAGAGCACGCCAACCACCGCCTCCCCGAACGCCGTGGCCAGCTCGTTCGACTTGGGATGGTAGTAGTTCGGCGGCACGGGCTGCGCGAGCATCTCGCGGGTCGAGGCATAGTCGGGACGGCCCTTCACGTAGGGCGTCTCCAGATTCACCGTCCACACGGGCAGGATGCCCTGGAGCTGGTGCTGCTCGAGGTCGTCCTTGGCGTTGCTGATGAAGCGCAGGAAATCCCACACGACCTGCTTGTGGGGGCTGTTCTTGTAGACGAGATTGCTCCACGGGAAGAGATTGCCCGCGCCGGGGCAGGCCTTGGCGCAGGGCAGCGCGTAGACTTTGAAGGCGACGTCGGGCGCGTTCTTCTTGAGCCAGCCGAAGTACCACGATTCGCGGAAGATCACCCCCGCGCGCTTCTGGCCGAAGGTTTCTTCCGGATTGCCGAAGGCGAGGCTCGCCACCTTGTCCTTCGTCACCAGGTCGCCGTAGAAGTGAAGCGCGGCCACCATCTCGGGGCCGTTGGCGAAGCCGGTGGCGCGGTCGAGTCCGGGGCTGAGCATCCGCGCGCCGAAGGCATGGGCGAAGGGCAGGAACTTGTCCGTGATCCCCACCGGATGGCCCTTGTGCCGGAGGGCGAAGCCCACCTGCGTGGGCTCGCCCTTGGCGTCGTACACCGACAGCTTCTTCATCGCGGCCAGCCACTCGTCGAGCGTCTTCGGAGGCTTGTCGGGATTGAGCCCGGCCTTCTTGAACAGCTCCACGTCGATGTACATCTGCTGGAAGTTGCCGTGCTCGATCGGGATGCCGTACGTCGCCCCCTTGAATTGCCCCACGGGGAGCATGTACTTGGGCAGGTTCTCGCTCCAGGTCTTCTCGAGATCGGCGGGCATCTTGTCGCAGAAGTCGTACTGGCCGCACCACTGGTGCACGATGCCGTTGAAGAAGTCCGGGGCGCCGGACTTTCCCACGAGGGCGGCCAGGTACTTGGCCTCGTAGCCCTGGTACGGAATGGTCACCACCTCGACCTCGTAGCCGCTCTTCTTTGCGAACTCCTTGCCCTTGGTCTCGTACCACTTGTTGAACTCGGGATTCTGCTCCCAGTGAGTCCAGTAGACGATCTTCTTGGCCTGGGCGGGCGCCCGGTCGGGGGCGGTCACCGCCAGAAGCCCCGCCACTGCGAGCGCTGCTATCCCTCCACCGATCACACGTCGCATAAGTCCGCTCCTTTGCGTGTTGGGAACCGAGCCGCTCGGGCACGCGTCCGAGCCGCGCCATTATGGCCTCTCTCCACTCTGAACGGAAGCACGACCGCAGGTGTCGGGCTCATCTGCGACAATCGACATCCTGGGCTTGACTCTCCCCTTGGGTGGAGGCTTTAGCATGCGAGCGATGACGAATGGCGACAATGGGCACCTGGCTCACCTGATGACGATCGGTGAAGTTTCCCGTCGCTCTGGCTTCACGATCAGGACGCTGCGGTTTTATGAGCGGCGAGGGGTGTTGCCGCCGACGGCTCGCCGCCCGAGCGGGTACCGCTTGTACGGCGACGTCGACCTTCGCCGGCTCGCCTTCATCCGGCAGGCCAAGGCGCTCGGCCTCACCCTCGATGCGATTCGCGAGCTGGTCGTGGCGGCCAGGCAACGGAACGGCACCCCCACGCGTGCCCGCCTGCTCCGGATGCTCGACGAGCGGATCACTCAGACGACGCTGCAGATCGAGACGCTGACCGGTCTTCGGAAGGAGCTGCACCGCCGACGCCGGGCCCTTCGACTGCGGCCGCGACCCAGTCGTGAACGCGGATACTGCACCTGTCTTCAGAAGCCACCGCTCGCCCGGTAGGCGACGGAGGGCCGGCCCTGCGCGATTCTCTGGGAGTGCTCGCGGCGGCATTCCTCTTCAGTCTCGGACAAGGGGTGCTTCGCCCTTCGCTCCCGCTGTATCTGCGACAGTTCTTCGGCGCGAGTTACCGGATGGTGACGCTCATCCCTGTCGTGTTCAGCGCCGGCAAGTGGGTCACCAGCTTGCCGACCGGGTACTTGTACGACCGCGTGGGCCGCACCCGCGTGATGGTGGCCGGCCTCGTCGTGATTGCCGCGTGCGATGTCGCGTCGGTCGCCATTGTTCAGTACAGCACGTTCCTGGCTGCGCGGGCCGTCGCCGGCGCGGGCTGGGCGATGTTCGCCACGGTGGCGACGACCACCATGGTCCGGGGCGCCGGAGGGCGCGGCCGCGCGATCAGTCTGCTCCTCATGGCGGAGACGCTGGGAGTCCTGCTCGGAAGCACGATCGGCGGGTGGCTGTACCAGGATGCCGGGACGGCAACCCCGTTCCTCTTCGAAGCGGGTTGCATGCTAGTTGCCGCCGCGGTCGTCGGATGGTCTGGCCCGCCGTCGCCTGAGCGCCGCGCGGACACCGTTGACTGGCGCGCCCTCCGGAGCGTCATCCGGATCCCGGGCGTGACGCTGACCAGCCTGACCAATGCCACGCTCATGGGCATCCAGACCGGGGTGGTCGTGTTCCTCTTTCCGCTCTACCTGGTTGAGCGCGGATCCGTCTCCCCGCAGACGGTGGGGCTTCTCATCGCCCTCAGCGTGCTGGGCCGCCTGCTCGCGCTCTGGGTTGGGGGCGGCGTGTCGGACCGCCGCGATCGGATGTCCGTGCTCGCACGCACCCTTCTGGGCTTCGGCCTCGTGCTGGGAAGTCTCGGGCTCGTGACGAATCCATGGCTGCTGGGGGTATGGAGCCTGCTGATCGGAGCAGGCGCGGGGTTCACCGCCGGCCTCCCCACCACGATCATCGGAGATCGCGTGGATCCCGCCCTCCACGGTATCGCCATCGGCTGGCTGCGCACGGTAACGGACGCCGGCATGATGGTCGGGCCGCTGCTCATGGGCCCGCTCGCGGATACTTTCGGCCTCGCCGCTCCGTTCCTCGCCGCGGGGATCATCACGTGCGCGCTGGCGTGGGCGTGCCATCGTCACGCGGCGACGGCGACATGAAGATTCTCCTGATGACCGCGCACCCGGACGACGCCGACATCATGGCCGGCGGGACCGTGGCCCGCTGGCTCGATGAGGGCCATGAGGTCTGCTCGGCGATCTTCACGCACGGCGAGAAGGGGCACGACGACCCGAGCATGACGCCTGAGCGAGTCTCCGCGATGCGCGAGGCCGAGCAGCGTGCCGCCGCCGCCGTCCTCGGCGGACCGCGGTTGATCTTCTTTGATTTCGTCGATGGGGAGCTCAGCTGGGCAGGTCCGGCTCTCGCCGAGGCGGCGACTCGGCTGATGCGGGAGGAGCGCCCTGAGGTAATCGTGACGCATGATCCCTTCGGGGGAGCGCCCGGATATCGCGAGCCCCAGCTTCACCCCGACCACCGGGCCGTGGGCACCGCCGTGGTCGACGCATGCTACTTCCGCGCACCGGGTCCGCTCTACTACCCCGCCCAGGGAGCCTCGGGGCTCGCCCCGCACCGCGTGCGCGAGGTTCTTCTCATCATGAGCGACCATGCCGATCACGTCGTCGACATCTCGAGCACTCTCGATCGGAAGGTGCGCGCGGTGCGCGAGCACGCGAGTCAGTTCGGCCGGCACCCCGACCTCGAGGGATTTCTCCGGGGTATGGCAACGCGCGCGGGCCAGCGCTTTGGCGTGCCGCTTGCTGAGAGCTTCAAGCGGCTCACGCTATCGTAGCGGCCCCCTGATCTACTCAGCCCTCGCCTCGTGACTGCGTCGCTCAGCTCGAACTGCGGCCTTCTCCCCCGATGGGGGAGAGGGATCTTGTCGGTTCTGCCGCGCGCCAGCTAGTAGCGGTTGGCGATGGGCAGCTCTTCGGCGGGGAACAGCGTGATGATCTGGGCGCCCTTGGGCGTCACGATCACCTCTTCCTCGATGCGCGCCGCCGAGATGCCGTCGGTGGCCGGGCAATAGGTCTCGACGGCGAAGACCATCCCCTCCTTGAGCTCCATGGGGTCGTCGAGGGAGTTCAGCCGCGAGATGATCGGCCGCTCGTGAAGCCCCAGGCCGAGGCCGTGGCAGAAGTTGAGCCCGAAGGCCGCCATCTCGCTCTCGAAGCCGATCTCCGACGCCTTGGGGAAGCACTTGGCAATGCGCTCCGTGCTGACGCCGGGCTTGATCAGCTCGATGGCGCTGTCCATCCACTCGCGCGCTTTCTTGTAGGCGCTGTGCTGGGCGGCCGTGGCGCGCCCCACGCTGAAGGTGCGGTAGTAGCAGGTGCGATAGCCCACGAAGGACTGGATGATGTCGAAATAGGCCTGGTCGCCGGGCCGGAGCATGCGGTCCGTGAAGTTGTGCGGATGCGGCGAGCAGCGCTCACCCGAGATCGCGTTGATGGCCTCCACGCAGTCCGAGCCCATCTCGTAGAGCCGCTTGTTGGCCAGGGCCACGATCTCGTTCTCGCGGATGCCGGGCTTGAGCGCCTCGAAGATGTCCTGGTAGACGCCGTCGCCCATGGCCGCGGCCATGTTGAGCAGGCTCAGCTCGTCGGTGTTCTTGATGACGCGCGCCTCGAGCATGACCTGCTGGCCGTCGCGGACCGTGATCCCCTCCTTCTGGAGCGCGAAGAGGAAGGGCGGCTCCACGACGTCGATGCCCACGGGCATGTCCGCCACGCCCTCGCGCGTCAGGATCTCCTTGATCTCCCGCGCGGCCTGCTCGAAGAGTCCCGCCGTCGGGGGGACGGCGCCCCGCATCCCGACCATCCCCGCCCGGCAATGATCAGGCAAGAGCCACGGCGCGTAGAGGCGATGATGCCGCGCGGCCGAGCCGAAGTCCCAGACCCACGGCTCGCCGGGGCCCGTGAGCAGGCAGTAACGGATCAGCTTGTCGCGCGCCCACTCGCCGATGACCGTGCCGGAGATGTAGCGGATATTGTGCTGGTCGAACACGAGGAGCGCCCCCAGCCCAGAGCGCGCGAGGGCCTGACGCGTCCGGCCGATTCGATACGCGTGCAGGCGGCGGAAGTCCACGCGCTCCTCGAAATCCACCTGCATGCGGCCCGGCGCCTGGATGGGCCGGTCCCAGCGGTGGTGCGGGTCGAGCGCGTCAGGCGTAGCGTCCTTCACTTCGCGAGCGGGCGGCTTCTTGGCCATGTCGCCTCCTGAAATGCGCGGCTCAGGGCACTGGGGCAATTTACTTCGCCATACTTCGTTGCGAGCGGGCCGGCAACCCTCAACGTACGTTCAACTCAGCCCTCGCCTCGCGGCTGCGCCCCTCAGCTCGAACACCCACGTACGCCTCGGGCTGCCGGCCCGCTCGCGCGTGGCCGTTCGAGCTGAGGGCCCCGCCCGAGGCGAGGGCTGAGTTGATCTGGCTCGCAACTTGCCCCAGTGCCTGTGCCCAAATTGACCCACTATCCGGCTCAGAATACCGCGAGGGGATTCGCCGGGGAGCCCGTGCCGCCGATGACGTTGAGCGGCGCGATCACCAGCATGAAGTCGTCGCGCTTCTCCTCGACACACGCCTTGGCCAGCGGCTCCAGAAGGGCATTGTCCAGCAGGGCCGTGCCGTAGGCAAAGAGGCAGGCGTGCACGGCCCACGGGATGTCGTAGCCGATGGGCTGATGATCGAGCATGTCCCAGACGAGCACGCTCACGTCGTGGTCTCGCAGGAAGGGCAGGCACGAGACGTGGAGCCCCGGCCTGGCCAGGGGCGGGCCGAAAGGCCGGCCATACGGCGTCTCGGGATTGGCGGCCTGCCACGCCTCGCGGCCGGCATAGACGCAGATGGCGTCGCCCGGCTCCAGTGTGATGCCGCGCGCCACCAGGATGTCTTCGAGCTCCCAGCCGTGAATCGGCGAGTCCTGGGTCACTGACGGGACACCCCGATGTCGTGGCACGTCCAGCATGATCCCTCGGGTGATGATGCCCTCGGCCCAGTGCTCGATGGAGCCCCAGGTGGCGCCGTCGAAGGTGATCTCCTTCTTCGGGTCGCGCCCGTTCCACATGGCGTCGTCGTCCCAGGTATGGCAGAGCGCGTCGATGTGGGTGGAGGCGACGCCGTGGTAGTAGATGCCGTAGTAGTCGGCCGCGAAGGCGCCCTTGCCGCGCGCGTGCGTGCGCATGTAGTGCTGCGCGGGCAGCGCGTTGTTCATGCCCGGGTCCTTGGGGAAGGGCCGGCTCAGCGAGATGGAGCGCCCGG
>DASYTI010000007.1 GCA_036002485.1 Candidatus Methylomirabilota bacterium
CCTTGCCCGTCCCCGACCATCAGCGTCCGGTCCCCGAGGAGGAACCCGAGCGCCGTCACGGGCGCACCGGGTTTGCTCGTGACGGCAGTCGTCTCGACGAGCTTCGGCCCGGAGGGCTCCTTCATGTCGTAGCGGAGCACATTCCCCTGGCTCGTGCCGATGAAGAGATCCTCGGCTCGCCCGTCCAGGCGCAGCGCCGTGATCTCACCCGAGACGTCGGGCGTGAAAGCCTGGATCGACTCTTCGCGACGCGCTCCGCCGATCAACGCCTTCTTCTCGACGATGCTCTGCACGACGAGGTCCGCGGCTCCAACCTGCGCGACCGTCACGCCGCCGCCCGCATCCGGACCTCCCGAAGCAAGACGGCGCACGGCCCGCTTCTTCTCAGGGTCGAGGGCCATGGCCTGCCCGACGGAAGGAGCCGGTACCACGGCACGCGTGCCGTCCTTGAAGGTGACATCGAACTTCATGTCGAGTGGTATCGCACGCCCATCCGACGTGCCGACGAGAAGTCGCGTCTTGCCGACCGCGGCCACCGACGCGACGGTGGCGCCATTCAAGCCCTGCACGACGACGGACGGAGGGGACGGGCCTCCCTTGAGCGAGGCGAACTCGAGATTGCCTGGGCCAGTGAGGGTGAAGGCGATCTCTCGGTACTCGTCGACCCCGATCGCCTCTCCCGCGGCCGGGCCGAGCCCGCCGGCCGTCGCGGCGTAGGTCCCCACGAGGGTCACCGTGGCGGGCTTGAACAGCGGATAGACCTCGGCGGCGATGACGAAAAGGATGGCGAGGATGCACGCGATGATGATGATGCCGCCCACCACCACGAGCCGCGAGGCCCAGCGGTCGGCGAGGATGCGCCGCTCCGTGCGGGCCCGGCTGACCACGAGCGGGCGGGCCGGGGAGGCTGGCCCGCCTGCCGGAAGAGTCTCGGTGTTGATGGCCACGTTATTGAATCTTCGCCAGCTCTTCCTTCGCGATCGAGGCCGGGATCGGGAAGTAGCCGTCCCTGATCACACCCTCCTGCCCTTCCTTGGAGACGATCACCTTCACGAATTCCCTCGTGAGCGGATCGAGCGCCTTGCCGGGCGCCTTGTTGATGTAGACGAAGAGGAAGCGCGCCATCGGGTAGGCCCCGGAGTAGGAGTTGTCGGCGGCGGCCTCCACGCACTTGCCGCCGTCCTTCTCGCTCAGCGGCACCGCCCGCACGCCGGCCGTGGTGTACCCGATGCCGCTGTACCCGGCCGCGAAGCGGTCCACTGTCGCACCCTGGACCACCGCCGCCGAGCCCGGCTGCTCCTTGACCGTATCCTTGTAGTCGCCGTTCTTCATGACGTGCTCTTTGAAGAAGCCGTAGGTGCCCGAGGCCGAGTTGCGACCGTAGAGGCTGATGGGCTTCTGCGCCCACTCCCCCGTGAGCCCGAGCTGCCCCCACGTGTTGATGTCCTCCTTGTAGCCCTGGCGGCGGCCCTTGGAGAACATCGCGTCCACCTGGCTCATGCTGAGGCACTTGATGGGGTTGTCCTTGTTGACGAAGACGGCGAGGGCGTCAACGGAGGTGCGAATGGCCAGCGGCTTGTAGCCGAACTTCTTCTCGAACTGGTCGATCTCCGTCCCTTTCATCTCGCGTGACATCGGGCCCAGCTGCGCGGTGCCGGCGATGAGGGCCGGGGGCGCCGTCGAGGAGCCCTTGCCCTCGATCTGGACCTTCGCATTGGGGTAGAAGCGGCTGAACGTCTCCGCCCAGTGGGTCATCAGATTGTTGAGCGTGTCGGAGCCGACGCTCGAGATATTGCCGCTGACGCCGCTGACCGATTTGTACGCCTGCAGTCCCGGATCCAGCTGTACGGGGGCAGCCAGGGCCAGACCGGAGGTCAACACGGCGACGGCCAGGGCCGACGCCACCATCCGCTTCCTCATATTGTCTCCCTTGTCGAAGGGTATGATCGGATCATCCCGCGGCCATGTTTCACTGACATAAACGTCGTGTTACGTTTGTGTTAATTCCGGCTGCCGAGCCGTGCCGAATCCTGCTCCCTGAAGCGATAGCCGACGCCTCGCACGGTCTCTATTCCCGGCACGGGGAGCCGAGCCGCCGTGAACTTCGCCCGGAGCCCGGCCACGTGCACGTCCGCGGTGCGCGGCTCGACGAAGCCGTCTTCGCCCCAGACAAGATCCAGCAGCTCCTCGCGTCCGAAGACACGCCCGGGAGTGCCCATGAGCGCGGCCAGCAAGTCGAACTCCTTGGGCGTGAGATCCACCCGCTGGCCCTTCATGATCACTTCGAAGCGGTGCCGGTCGATCTCGAGATCGCCGGCCTTGAGGTGCTGCTTCCTGCCCGTGACATCGCTCGCTTTGCCTCGCCGGACCACCGCGCGGATCCGCGCCACCAGCTCGCGAGGAGAGAAGGGCTTGGTGACGTAGTCGTCGGCGCCCATCTCGAACCCGAGGACCTTGTCGCCTTCCTCGACGCGGCCGGTGACCATGATGACGGGAATGCCGCGCGTCTCGGGGTCCTGCTTGAGGCGCCGGCACACCTCCCAGCCATTGAGCTGAGGCACCATGATGTCGAGAAGGATGACTTCCGGCTTGCCCTCGCGCGCGCGCTTGAGGGCGTCGGCGCCATTGTCCACCAGCGCCACGTCGTAGCCTTCCTTGGCCAGGTTGTAGCGAATCAGCTCGGCCACGTCCTGCTCGTCCTCGACGACGAGGACGCGGTGGCCCGATTTGAGCGATGCCGGTGGAGCGGACTCCGAGGTGCGCCGCCACGTTGCCATCGCCGCCTTGACCTCCCCCATGGCTCGTGTCGTCATGGCGGGAGTGTCGCCGCGGCAGGTTACGGCCGGATGACGGCTCCGTAAATGTTGGGTGAAGCGGGGGGTGTCGACTCGTTCCGGAACAGCCTGGGCTAGACCATCTCGGACGAGTGCGGCGCCAGGGAGAAGACGGGGGGAGCCTGATGTCGTCCCTCGTGCATGCCCCAGCGGTAGGTGACGCAGTCGCCGGCGACGAAGCCGCGGGACAGGAGAAACCCCCGCCGGTTCGACTCGCGCTTGCGCGCCACCACGGTCTCGAGGCGGGCCCAACCGCGCTCGGTCGCCAGACCCTTCGCGCCGAGCAGCGCTTCCAGGATTCCCCCGAGCGTCTCGCGGCGAGCGGGGTAACCGAGCTGGATGAGAAGCTCGACCATGTCGGAAAGATCGGCGGGTGCGGCCGGTCGAACTATCAAGGTGGAAACCATGGCGGGAGTCTCGCCTGCCGGCATCTCGCGAGAATGACGTTCGCGCGAAGCCTTGGTGTCAGTCTCCGTATTGAGATTGGGCCATCCGATGTCATTCGGACCTTGTATCGGAACTGCCGATTTGACTCTTTCGCCACGGCCTTTAGCATGTGGTGCTGGAGTCCATACCCAGGAGCGCAAAGGGAGGATTCATGGATAGACGGACATTCTTGAAGACGAGCGCCGGCGCCTCCGCCGGAATGATGGTGGCCGGGCTCGCTCAGCCGATGCGCTCGATGGCCGCGCCGGCCGCTGGCGGCACTAGCTGGCGCACCTTCGAGGTGACCACCCGGGTAGAGGTCATCAAGCCCTCGGGCGTGACGCGAGCCTGGGTGCCCATGCCGCTCTTGCCGGACACCGACTACCACAAGAACCTGAATCAAGGCTGGACCGGCAATGCGGCAATGATGCGCGTGTACCGTGACGAGAAGTATGGCGCGGGCATCTTCTACGCCGAGTGGCCGGGAACAGAGGCGGCGCCCGTGGTCGAGGTGACGACACGCTTCTCCACGCGCGACCGCGCCGTGGATCTCAGCGCGCCGGGCTCTCCCGGCTCAGAGGACAAGACGGTCCTCAAGAGGTATCTATCCGCCACCAAGTTCATCGCGACCGACGGCATCGTGCGTAAGACGGCGCGTGAGATCACCAAGACGGCGAGCACGGACGTCGACAAAGCCAAGGCCCTGTACGAGTGGATCGTCGACAATACCTTCCGCGACCCCAAGGTGCGCGGCTGCGGGCTGGGCGACATCACGGCCATGCTGGAGACGGGCAACCTCGGGGGCAAGTGCGCCGATCTGAACGCGCTGTTCGTCGGCATGGCGCGCTCCGTGGGCATCCCCGCGCGCGACATCTACGGCGTGCGCGTGGCCGACTCCGCCGAGTACAAGAGCCTCGGACGCGGCGGCGACATCACCAAGGCCCAGCACTGCCGCGCGGAGTTCTACGCGGCGAGCCACGGCTGGGTGCCCGTGGATCCTGCCGACGTGCGCAAGCTCGTGCTCGAGGAGAATGGCGGGATACCGCTCACGGATCCCAAGGTGCAGAAGGCGAGGGCCAAGCTCTTCGGCGCGCTGGAGATGAACTGGCTCGCCTACAACTATGCGGCCGACCTGAAGCTCCCCAACTCACCCGGCGATCCTCTCCCCTTCTTCATGTATCCACAGGCGGAGACGGCCAATGAGCGGCGGGACAGCCTCGACCCCGACTCCGTGCGCTACCGGTTAACTTCGAAGGAGCTGACCTCCTAAGTCCCGTCACCGCCGACGCTGCCTCGCTGCCCTCGGACCGCCCGGGGGCAGCGACATTTAAGCCGGCCTTCCGGGGCGGGGGGCGCGCTTGACACTCGCGTCGGCCCGCCTTAGGTTGAGCCTCGGTTGGTGCCGGGATTCGGGGAGGCGCAACGGGCGCCCCGTCCGACATCGGTAGCCCCATCGCCCGACGGAAGAGAGGGCCGAGCGGCCGTCTCTCTCCGATGGAGCGCGCCATCCGGTTCAAGACGCTCAACGGGGATGTGGCAAAGGCCGACAGGGGCGGCGAGGTCCGCCCCTGGACGTTGTCCGACATCCTGGTCCAGGACACGCCCGTGGCGTACGCTTTCATCGGGCCGGCGTTCTTCCTTCTGCTCTTCCTGGTCGCCTATCCCTTCGTCCTCTCCGTCTGGTTCAGCCTCAGCGACGCCCGCGTGGGGGAAACCGGCGCCTTCATCGGTCTCGACAATTTCCGGCGGCTCCTCTCGAGCTCGATCTTTCTCCAGACCCTGCAGAACTCCATGGTCTTCACCGCGCTGGCCCTGGGGCTCAAGACCATCTTCGGCATGGCCCTCGCCCTGCTCCTCTACCGGATCACGAGGTTCAAGCGCCTCATCCGGGGCGCGGTGCTGCTCCCCTTCATCGTACCCACCGCGCTCAGCACCCTCGTCTGGTGGTGGATGTTCGAGCCCCTCTACAGCGTGGTGAACTGGACCCTCAAGGCCTTGCACGTGGTGAATCGCGATATCCCCTGGCTGCCCGATCCCTATCTCGCCATGTTCACGGTCATCCTCGTGAACACCTGGCGGGGCCTCCCCTTCTTCGCCATCACCCTCCTCGCCGGCCTCGTGGCCATTCCGCGGGAGCTCTACGAGGCGGCCGAGTCGGACGGCGCCGGCCCGGTCAAGCGCTTCTGGCACGTCACGGTTCCCCTCGTCAAGCCCGTCCTCGCCGTGGTCATCCTGTTCTCGACCATTTTCACGCTCGCCGACTTCAACATCATCTACATCCTGACCAAGGGCGGGCCGATGAACATGACCCACGTCTTCGCCACCTATTCGTTCGTTCTCGGCCTGCAGAGCGGGCAGATCGGGCAAGGCGCCGCTGTCTCGCTCTTCCTCTTCCCCATTCTTCTCCTCGTGGTCTTCGTCGGGCTTCGCATAGTTCGCAAGTCGACGACGTATGAATAGCCTGACGCGGGGGTGGCGGGGGAGTCGGCCTCTCTTCACCCTCTACCTGCCCACCATGCCCTTCGTCCTCTTCGCGCTCTTCCCCCTCTACTTCATGTTCGTGACGTCCTTCAAGAAGAACGCCGAGCTCTACGACGTGACCTCCGTGCCCTTCTGGATCGGGCGCGGCGTCACCTTCGGGCACTACGAGCTCCTTTCCAAGGACACCTTTTTCTGGAGCTGGTTCGTGAACAGCCTGATGGTCAGCGTGGCGGCCAGCCTGATCTCCGTTGTTCTCGGCATCCTCGCCGCCTATCCGCTGGCGCGCCTGAAGTTCCCCGGCGCGGAATCCTTCGGGGTGGCCATCTTCATCACGTATCTGGTGCCGCCTTCCTTGCTGTTCCTGCCCCTGAGCACCGTGGTCAACCGCTTGGGCCTGTCCGACAGCCTGTGGGCGCTCGTCGTGACCTACCCGACCTTCCTCGTCCCCTTCTGCACCTGGCTCCTCATGGGATATTTCCGCACGGTGCCGAAAGAGATCGAGGAGTGCGCGATGCTCGACGGGTGCAACCGGCTGCAGACCCTGATCCGGATCCTCCTCCCCGTGGCCGTGCCCGGCGTGATCTGCGCGGCTCTCTTCGCCTTCACGCTGTCCTGGAACGAGTTCCTCTACTCCCTGGTCTTCGTCTCGCCCGCCGAGCTGAAGACCCTGACCGTGGGTGTCTTCTCCGAGCTGATCCGGGGAGACATCTACTACTGGGGCGCGCTGATGGCGGGCGCCTGCATCGGCTCGTTCCCCATCGTGATCGCCTACGTCTTCTTCCTGGATTACTACGTCTCGGGACTGACGGCGGGTGCCGTCAAATAAGGAGGGCAACATGGCGAAATCCAGCGCTTCGGCCAATCCTGATGCACGTCGCGTGAGCCGGCGTCAGTTCCTCGGCACGGCGGCGGGCGGAGCCGCCGGCGTCACCGGCATCCTCGCCGCGGGCCGCGCGCCCGCCTTCGCCCAGACGCGCGAGCTCACCTTCCTCAGCATCGCCAGCTTCGTTCCCGAGACCGACAAGGAGCTGAAGCGGCAATTCGAGGAGTGGGGGGCGAAGAACAAGGTCAAGGTGCGGCTCGACATCATCGCCCACCTCCAGCTCCAAACGAAGAAGGCCGCCGAGGTCCAGTCGCGCTCGGGTCACGACCTCACCGCCCTCGGCCCCGGCCTCGGCGACGCCGATCTCTACTTCGACTACCTGGCGGACCTGAATGACGTGGCCGGCGACGTGGCGCCCAAGAACGGCGGGTGGCTGAATCCCAACGACTACCTCATCCGCGGTAAGTGGAAGCTCCTTCCGTGGTGGCAGCCGCCGTTCCCCATGGCCGTGCGTACCGACCTGCTTGAGCAGATCGGCGAGAGGAACCCGGACACCTGGGAGGACTGGCTGCGTATCGGCAAGAAAGGCAAGGCCATCGGACATCCGTTCGGTACCGCCATGGGCCACAGCGGCGACGCCAACGTCACCCTGCTGTCGATCCTGTGGTCCTACGGCGGCTCCTACGTGGGCAAGGACGGCAAGACGATCACCATCAATTCGAAAGAGACACGGCAGGCCATGGAGTTCGTCAAGCGCCTCTACACCGAGGCCATGGACCCGGAGGTGCTGGCGTGGGACGACGCGAGCAACAACCGGTGTCTGAACGCCGGCAAGTGCATCGGCATCCATAATCCGATCAGCGCGTACGAATCCGCCAAGAAGGACAAGGTCGTCGTGCCGGGGACGCAGAAGGAGATCGCGGAGGTCATCGATCACATCAACACACCGAAGGGCCCCGTGGACCGCAAGGCGACCACCGGTTTCTGGTGCGTGGGGATCTGGAACTTTTCCAAGAACGTGGACCTGGCCAAGGACTTCCTGCGCTACCACTTCCAGCCCGACAACCAGGCCAAGTGGGTGGACGCGGGCCACGGGTTCAACATGCCGTTCATGAACAACCTGACCAAGCACCCCGTGTACAAGAGCGACAAACAGTACCGGTTCATTCCCGAGGTCGCCAAGGTGACGGTGCCGCCCTCCTGGCCGGGTCCGACCACCGCGGCCTCGCAACAGGTCTGGGACCTCTACATCATCCCCGACATGTTCGCGCAGTACGCGACGGGCAAGATGACGCTCGACCAGGCAATCAGCTGGGGCGAGAAGGAGATGCAGGAGATCTACGCCGGCCGCCGGCGCAAGAACTGACGCGTGGGTGGCGGCCGCCCCGGGCGCTCCGGGGCGGCCCCGCCCGTCTCAACCCGTCTTGGCCGCGGGCAAGGTGAAGCGGACCGTGGTGCCCTTCCAGAGCTCGCTCTCGATGCCGAGCTCGCCGCCGTGCGCGAGGACAAGATGCTTGACGATGGCAAGCCCCAGGCCGGTGCCGCCGAGCTCTCGCGAGCGCGCCTTGTCCACCCGGTAGAAGCGCTCCGTCAGTCTCGGCAGATCCGCCTTCGGCACCCCGACGCCGGTATCTCGCACGGCAACTTCGACCATCCCTGAGGGGAGCCGCTCTGCCACGACTTTGACGTGGCCACCTCTGGGTGTGTACTTGACCGCGTTGTCCACGAGGTTGATCAGGATCTGGGCGAGCCGGTCGCGGTCGGCCAGGACAGCCGGAAGATCCGCGGACAGACTTGCCTCCACCGTCACGCGACCTGACATGGCTCGCGGCTGGATGATGGCCAGGGCCGACTCCGTCACCTCCGCGAGACTGGTCGCTCCGATGCGCAGGGAGATTCGGCCGAGCTCGATATTTGAGAGATCGGTCAGGTCATCGGTCAGGCGGCCCAGCCGCTCGGTGTGGCGGAAGACCACCTCCAGGAATTTCCGCGCATGCTCGGGCTCCTCGAGGGCGCCGTCGAGCAGCGTCTCGAGATAACCCTGGATGGCGGTGAGGGGCGTCCGGAGCTCGTGGGAGACATTGGCCACGAACTCCGTCCGCACCTGCTCGAGCCGGCGGAGCTCCGTGATGTCATGCAGGATGATGACGACGCCGGACTCGTCGCCCGTGAAGCGGAGGGGCACGGCGTGAACCTGCAGGACACGCTCCGAGGGCTCCGGCAGCTTGATCTCCCGGCTCACCAGCGTGCCGTGGGCGCCCGCGCGGCTCTCGTTGAGGAGGCCGTGCAGGTCCACGTTGCGGATCACTTCGAGGAGGGGCCGGCGCTCGACCCGCGCCGGGCCCAGACCGAAGATGCCGCGGGCGCGCTCGTTCATCAGAATGATGTGGTCGTGACCGTCGGTGGCGATGACGCCCTCGACCATGGCATCGAGGATGGCGGTGGCCTTGGCCTGCTCGCGCTCGAGGTCGTCGATCTTCTCGCGGAGACGCCCGGCCATCACATTGAGCGAGCGGCCCAGCGTGCCGATCTCATCCGGGGAGCGAACGGAGGCGCGGACCTGGAAATTGCCCTCGCTCATCTGGCGCGCCACGTCCTCCATCTCGACCACGGGGCGCGTCACCCGACCGGCCACGAAGAGGCCGATGCCGAGGGCAACCACGAGGGCCACCGCGCCTCCCGCCACCATGACCCCGCGCAGCGACTCGTAGGCCGGCGTGGCCGCCTCGAGCGGCGCGGCCAGCCGCAGGACCCCCGCCACCCGGCCAGACTCCGCCACGGGCACCGCGACGTAGATGAACGGCCTCCCAAGCGTGCCGGAGCGCCGCACGTCGCGGCCGACGCCGCCCTGGAGGGCGGCGCGCACCTCGGGCCGCCCCGCGTGGTCTTCCATTTGGGCCACGTCTTCCGGCCTCCGATCGGAGTCGGCCAGGACGAGCCCGTCAGGCGCGATGACGGTCACCCGAGAGGTCGTGCGTCGCGCGGCGCGCTCGGCAAAAGCCTGAATGGCGCCGCCACCCCCGTCCGTCCGGAGGGCCAGCCGGGTCTCGTCCTCGAGCACCTGGGCCGCCGTGCCGAGGCGCGCCTCGATGGACTCGATGGCCACGCGCTCGAGACCCCGGGAGAGATAGACGCCCACGAGCATCATGGTCACCGCGACGAAGCCCACGAGCGTCAGGGTGAGCTTGAGGGCGATGCGGCTGCGGAGGGCGTGGACGAGCCGGCCGAGCATCACGTCATCGGGTCCAGGCGGTACCCGACGCTCTTGACCGTGAGGATCCGGCGCCCTTCGGGACCCAGCTTCACGCGCAGCCGGCGGACGTGCACGTCGACCGTCCTCGACTCGATCTCCCCCGCGCGCGAATAGCCCCAGACCCGATCGAGGAGGAATTCGCGGGAGAGGACTCGTCCTTGCGCGTCCGCGAGCGCGCAGAGCAGCTCGAACTCCTTGTGGGTCAGGGTCAGAGGCGCCTTCTCCACGGTGACCGTGCGCGTTCCCTGGTCGATGGTGAGCGCACCGATGGCGATGCGCGCGGCGCCGGGAGCGGACTTGGCCCGGCGAAGGACGGCGCGCACGCGGGCGAGGAGCTCCTTGGGAGAGAAGGGCTTGACGATGTAGTCGTCGGCGCCCAGCTCGAGGCCGAGGACGCGGTCGACCTCGTCGCTCTTGGCCGTCAGCATCACGATGGGCAGCGCGGCCGTCGAGGCCTCCTGGCGGAGGGTGCGGCAGACCTCGAGTCCGCCCATGGCGGGCAGCATGAGGTCCAGCAGCACGAGGTCCGGCGGGGTGTGACGGACCTGGCGCAGGGCTTCCTCGCCGCTGCTCGCGCTCGAGACCTGATAGCCCTCGCGCTGAAGGTGGAAGAGGACGAGGTCGCGGATGTCCCGCTCGTCCTCGACGATGAGCACACGGCTCGGCATGTCGCCGCTATCTTACCAGCGGCGCGTCTCACCGAGCTTCATGATCCAGGCGCGATCGGGCGGCACCCTGCGGCGCGCGGCCTCTGCGAGCATGCGCGCGGGCGGCTCCTCCAGCGGCTCGTCCGCGAGATCGAACGTACCCCAGTGGATGCCGAGCAGGGTCCGGCCACGGAGATCCTGAAAGGCCGCCACCGCCTGCTCGGGAGTCAAGTGGACGAAGCGCATGATGGAGGGCGGCATATAGGCGCCGATGGCGAGGGCGGTGAGATCGAAGGGGCCCAGTCGCTCGCCGATCTCGCGGAAGCCGTCGAAGTAGCCCGTGTCGCCGCTGAAATAGACTCGACGTGAAGACCCCAAGACGGCCCACGAGGCCCAGAGCCGCGTATTCGAATCCCACGGGCTCCGCTGGGAGAAGTGCTGGGCGGGCGTGCACACGATGCGGAGGCCGCGATACTCGAACTCCTTCCACCAGTCCAGCTCGACCACGCGCGTGATCCCCTGCCCCTCGAGCCAGCTCTTGAGACCGAGGGGCACCACGAACACTGGGTCGCGGTCGGCGGCCAGCCGCTTGACCGTGCCCAGATCGAGGTGATCGAAGTGATCGTGGGACAGGACGACCACGTGGATGCGCGGCAAGTCCTCGAAGGCGAGGCCCGGGGCCTGCAGCCGCTTCGGTCCCGCGAAGGCTACGGGGCTCGCCCGCCCTCCCCAGTGCGGATCCGTGAGCAGGTTCACCCCGTCGAGCTGCAGGAGCACCGTCGCGTGCCCGACCCAGGTCACCGTGGACTCGGAGCCATTCGCGCGAAGTGCGGCGCCGTCGTTGGCCACTCGGGGAACATCGATCGTCCTCGCCGAGGCCCAGGCCCGCTTCAAGATGAAGGCGAAGCGGGCCGCGGCAGACGGGCGCTCGAAGGCCGGGTTGGTATTGCGGAAGCCGCCCTCGACGTGATGGGCGGGCTGGCCGGGAATAGACTCCTTGCCTACCCCGGTGCATGCGGCCAGGGCCCCCGCGGTCAGCAGGCAGACGAGCAGGCGTGACCGCACGCGGACTCGCACGGTCAGCGAGTCTACCGTGGAACGCGGGGTCGCGCGACGGCGGTCAGGCCGACTTCGCCCCGTTGCCGCTGTTCGAGCGGGCCACCGGCAAGAGCCCGAGCAGCCGCAGCCGCTTGCGCAGGGTATTGCGGTTGATCCCGAGCAAGCGAGCCGCCTTCAGCTGGTTGCCGGCCGACAGCTCGAGGGCATGCCGCAGGAGCGGGGTCTCCACTCTCGCCATGACGCTCCGATACAGCCGACCGCTCTCCGCCGCCGCGGAATCACGCACGACGATCGGGAGGACTGTGCTCAATAGCCGATCGAACTCCTCCGCCTCAGCTCGGCCATCCATGCTGGCTCCTTTCCGAGCCGCCTCCCCTTTGAAGCAGTCTCACGTCGCGAATCTCACTCTGGCGAGCCTCACCGCCGCTCGCTCCTAGAACTCCTTGTAGTGCAGGAACTTCGCGTCGATCGTGATGACGCCGCGCTCGCCTTTCTTCTCGAGCGTCACCTTGCAGTCGATGGCCGAGAGAATGCCATCGCCCCAGAGCTCGTTGGAGCGTTCCCGGAGGGCATCTCCGTATACTCCCACCAGCTCCATGAGCCGATACTTGAAGGGATCCGTGGTCAGGGGAAAGTCGGTGCGGAGCGGCATGGCGGTGGTCGCCATGGCCGTCTCCGCGTCGATCCCGACGGCCTGGGCGAGCTTCTTGGCCTCCTCGGCATTCAAACGGTGCTGCCCGTGGAGGGCCGCCGCGATGTACATGGTGTCCTTGGTCCCGATGGCCTTGCCGAGGTCGTCGTAGGAGAGGCCCTTGGCCTCTCGGGCCTGCCGGATTCTCTGGAGCGCCGCTGCTCGGTCCATGTGGGTCTCCTTTAGCGTGTGGGGAGGAGCTCTCCCGTGGCGTGGCTCCCCTCCGCCTGAGCATCCGCCAAGGCCTGCTCCTGGAGATGTCGGGAGCGCTCCACGAGGAAATGGATGATGTGGCTGCGCAGACGCGCGTACTCCGGATCGTCGATGATGCTCGAGCGGAAGCGCGGGCGCGGGATCTTGACCTCCACGATCTCGGCGAGACGCGCGTCCGGCCCGTTGGTCATGAGGGCGACGCGGTCGGAGAGGAGGATGGCCTCGTCGACGTCATGGGTGACCATGAACACCGTGTTCCGGGAGGCCGTCCACATCCGGACCAGCTCTTCCTGGATGACCCCGCGCGTGAGGGCGTCGATCTGGGCGAAGGGCTCGTCGAGCAGGAGCACCTTGGGCTCGGTGGCGAAGGCCCGGGCCAGGCCCACGCGCTGCTTCATGCCTCCCGAGAGGGCCGACGGCCGCTTGTTCTCGGCCCCCGTGAGGCCGACCATCTCCACGTAGCGCTGCACCCACTCCTCGATCTTGCGCGACGGCCACGAAGGATACGCGGAGCGCACGGCCAGTCGCACGTTCTGGGTCACCGTCATCCAGGGCATGAGCGAGAAGTTCTGGAAGACGACCATGCGGTCCATCCCGGGTCCGCTGATCTCCCGGCCCTCCAGCACCACGCCGCCCAGGGAGGCCGTCTCCAGCCCCGCGATGATGTTCAAGAGCGTGCTCTTGCCGCAGCCGGAATGGCCCACCATGGTCACGAACTCGCCCCGCTCCACCCCGAAGGCGACGTCGCGGAAGACGCAGAGCTGCCCCCGCCCGTCGGGGTCGGGAAAGAACTTGGTGGCGTGATCGATCTCGAGAAAGGCCATGAAGTGCCGTCTAGTCCGTGTAGGCGACCAGCTTGGCCACTCGGCCCAGCCCGAAGTCGAGGAGGACGCCCACCACGCCGATGGCCAGGATGGCGAAGATGACGCTGTTCAGCGCGAGGTTGTTCCACTCGTTCCACACGAAGTAGCCGACCCCGGTACCCCCGATCAGCATCTCCGCGGCCACGATGGCGACCCAGGCGCTCCCGATGGAGATGCGCAGCCCGGCCAGGATGGCGGGGGCGGCCGCGGGCAGGATGACCTGGAAGAATCGCCGGGGCCAGGAGAGCTGCAGCAGCCGCGACACGTTGAGATAGTCCTTCCGGATGCTGGCCACCCCGAAGGCGGTGTTGGCCATGGTCGGCCACAGCGAGGACATGAAGATCACGAGCACCGCCGCCTGCCCGGCATTCTTGATCGTGTAGAGAAAGAGCGGCATCCAGGCGAGCGGCGAGACGGGCTTGAGGATCTGGATGAAGGGGTTGGCCGCCTTGAAGAGCGCGGGCGAGGAGCCCAGGGCCACCCCGAGCATGATGGCCACCACGGAGGCGGCGAGATAGCCCACGATGAGCCGCCCCAGGCTATAGCCGAGCTGGAGGCCAAAGCCCTTGTCGTTGGGGCCGCGGTCATAGAATGGATCGGCGAGCATGTCCCACGACGTCTGGGCGACGGCCACGGGCCCGGGAATACCCGAGCCCTTGCCGCCCTTCCCACCCGCGCCCGCCAGGGCCTGCCAGGCCCCCAGGAAGATGACGAGCAGCACCAGGCTGTACACCACCGTCCTCACACGCTCGCGCCGGCCCGCCGTCATCGTCATCAGGCCCGCTTGATGGCGAAGCCGCTCAGATACTCACCGGGCTTCGCGGGGTCGAAGGTCTTCTGCTTGCCGAACAGGAACGTATGTGTGACGGAATTCTTATCTGGCGCCTTGTAACCGAGCGCCTTCATCACCTCCCGACACTGGTCCGCCGCGAAGACCTGGGCCGCCACCTTGGCATAGTCGACGTCACCCTTGATGTAGCCCCAGCGCTTCATTTGGGTGAGGATCCAGATGGCCATGGAGTGATACGGGAACGGATCGAAGTCCACGCGGTCCGGCACGTTCATCTTCTGGCCGAGGCCGTTGTCGAACTGCCCCGTGAGCACCGCCTCGATCACCTCCACGGGCTGGTTGAGGTAGTTGCGCGGGGCGATGGCGGCGGCGATGTCCTTGCGATTCTTCTTGTCGTGCGCGTACTGGGTCGCGTCCACGATGGCGCGGAAGAGCGCGCCGAAGGCATTCGGCGAGCTCTCCGCGAAGTCCTTGCGCGCGGCGAAGGCGCAGCAGGGATGGCCGGGCCAGATGTCCTTCGACAGCATCCAGATGAAGCCCTCGTTCTCGTATACCGCGCGCTGGTTGAACGGATCGGGGCCGAGGTAGCCGTCGAGGTTGCCCGCCCGGAGATTCGCCACCATCTCGGGGGGCGGCACCGCGCGGATCTGGATGTCCTTGTCGGGATCGAGCCCGGCCTCCGCGACCACATAGCGGAGCAGAAAATTGTGCATCGAGTAGTCGAAGGGCACGCCGAACTTGAAGCCCTTGAAATCGGCGGCGCTCTTCACGCCCTTGTGCTTGTTGGCCAGGGTGATGGCCTGGCCGTTGATGTTCTCGACGGCGGGCATCACGTAGGGTACTTCCTGCGACCCGATGCCCATGCTGATGGCCAGCGGCATGGGCGAGAGCATGTGGGTGGCGTCGCTCTCCTTGTTGATGGAGAGGTCGCGGATCATGGCCCAGCTCGAGGCCTTCACCACCTGGGCATTGAGGCCGTATTTCTTGTAGAAGCCCATGGGCTCGGCCATGATGATGGGGGTCGCGCACGTGATGGGGATGAACCCGATCTTGAGGTCCTTCTTCTCGGGCGGCCCGAGCTTGGCCTGGGCCAGCGCCTTGGCCGCGCCGAGAGGGAAGACGTCGGCGAGGGCGGCGGCCGCGGCTCCCGCGCCGACCACTTTGAAGAAGTCGCGGCGATCCCCGAAGACCGCATGCTGGACCGAGCGCTCGACGAGGCGATCGATCACCGCCTCGGTGTTCTCGGGCTTTGCCTCCATCCGTTTCCCCTCCCCCGTTCGGATTGGTCTTCGGGGCCGAATCACCCGAGGTGAGCAGAGCAAGGCCTGTGCCTCGATCTGGCTCCAAGCAAATCAACGAGTTCAGGCAGGCGGGGAAAATCAGCGATGCGGGATTGCCCACGAGATAAGCACACACGCCTCTCGCGTGAGCAAGCTGTGGGCAGTTCCCGTGCCTACGATGTGGGCATGAAAGAGACGTGGGCGCTCACAACGCGCCAGCCCTCAGGCATACGAACCCAGGTCTGGCTCTGGCGACCCTCCCGCCCTGACTCGAGCCGCTGAAACTCGGTGTTGGCCGTCGCGAGGTCGCGCCCGAAGGTGGTGATGACGGTGTTCTTGAGGACCCGGCGCAGATCCATTTTCGGTCGCGCGAGTCGCGAGGCATGGATGGCCGCGAAGCCATAGGCATTGTCCGTCAGCGAGTAGCGAATGACGCGCGGGTCCCTCCAGAAACAGGAATCCAGGACCTCGATGTCGTTCGCGTCGAGCGCTTTCTCGTAGCGATCGAAGGCCGCGGTCACCTCGGCGACAATATCGGGCAGATTCATGTCCACGACGCTGGTCTCCTTTCACCCCGATCCTGAACGACCAGGCTCACGCAGCAAGTCGGGCGCCGACGGCGCCGGCGCTCTCGAGGGCGATGGCGACACGAAAGAGGGCGGCCTCGTTCCAGGGCGCGGCGATGAGCTGCACGCCGAGCGGGAGGGGACCAGATCCGGCCACCGGGACGGAGATCACGGGCAGGCCGATGAAGGACAAGGGTTGCGTGTAGAGCCCGAGAATAGCCCGGCTCGGCACCGTCACGCCCGCTATCATTATCGTGTCCTGGTCAATCTTGGGGGCCGGGCATGGCGTGGTCGGGGCCAGCAGCACGTCCACCGAATCGAAAATCTCGCGTACCCGCTCCCGGTACCAGGCCCGGAAGCGCTGGGCCTGGATATAGAACCCGGCGGGTAGTAACGCGCCGGCGAGGAAGCGGTCGCGCGTCATGGGGTCGAAATCCATGGGCCGGTGCTTGAGGTCCTCCCGGTGAAGGTTGGCGCCCTCGGAGGCCGTGATGATCATGGCCGCCGCGCGGGCGCGATGTGGCTCGGGCACGGTCACGTGCCGCGTGGCTCCGAGTGACTTCGCAACGCGGTCGACGGCGGCGAAGACATCGGGTTCGCCTCCCATGGCGAAGTGACCATCGGCGACCGCGATGCGCAGTCCTCGTATGCCTTCGTCCATTCGCGCCCGGCAGGGCTCGACGGGGCGTTCGGCGCACACGGGATCGGCCGGGTCCGCTCCCTGCATCACGTCGTACGCGATAGCCAGATCGCGTACCGACGTGGCCAGCGGACCGACATGGTCGAAGCTAATGCCGAACAGGGCCGCCCCGGCCCGGGAAAGACGCCCATAGGTAGGCTTGAGCCCGAAGATGCCGCAGAGCGCGGCGGGCACGCGGATCGAGCCATTGGTATCCGAGCCCAGGGTCAGGGGCACGAGCCCGGCCGCCACCGCGGCGGCCGAGCCTCCCGAGGAGCCGCCGGCCACTCTGGCGGGGTCGTGGGGATTGCGAGTCGGGCCGTAGTGCGTGTTCTCGGTGGTGAAGCCAAAGGCGTACTCGTCCATGTTGAGGGCGCCCAGGAGAATGGCCCCGGCCCGGCGCAGCCGTGCCACCACCGTCGCATCCCGGACCGCGGGCGGGCGCTCCGCATTGATCTTGGACCCAGCCAGCGTGGTCAGGCCCGCGACGTCGAAGAGATTCTTGACCGCGAAGGGAACTCCGGCGAGCGGGCCGACAGGCTTGCCCGCCCTCATGTCGGCATCCACGGCCTCGGCATCGCGGAGCGCGCTCTCGGCAATGAGAGCCGTGAAGGCGTTGATCTGCGCGTCGCGCGCTCGGATCCGCTCGAGGGCGGAGGCCACGAGGTCGCGTGCCGCCACACGGCGCGCGCGGACCTCGGCCGCCATGCCCGTCGCGTCGAGAGGGCTCACGGTTTGAATACCGGGGCCGTCTCCGTGTCCCCGACCGGAAAATCGCGAACCAGCGCCCCCGCGGCCAAGAGAATGGCCAGGTTGCGCGCCACCCCTTCACGGCATTCCGGCGGGATGGTCAGACCGAGAAGCGGAGCGACGTGCTCGAGGTACTGACGCACCTCGCCCTGCCCCACGTCGGCCGGGCCGGGCGCCGCGCTCATGGCGGATCCATGAAAGTAAGGAGCACAGCCTACATCTTGCGCAAGGCGAGCGGTTCGAGGCCCCAAAGGCCGGCCCGGCACACCGCCCACGCTCTCTCGATGGCTCGCTGAAGGGCATGGGCCGAGGGCGCGAGAAGACGCACGACGATGCCGCCGCGGGCGAGCACGGACACCCCCGCTCTGGCGTCTAGCGCGCTCCCGTCAAGCGCGGTCGAGAGACTGGAGGCGAGCTCGTCCAGGCCGGGGTACGTCGGCGAGAGGGCGGCGACCGTCGCCACATAGGCCATGCCCTCGGCGGCCCCAAGCCCTCCCCAACCCTGCGCACCGTGCAGGATCACGCGATCCTTAAAGACCAGTCCTTCCGAATCCCGCGCCGCCATGCCGCTGTCGAGCAGGTGGAAGCCCCAGGTTTCGCGGCGGGCCGCGCGTCCGACGGCCCAGGCGTCACAGAGTATGGCCGAGGCGCCCGGGGCCAGCTCGACCTCGATGCTCTGGACGAGGCGCGCCCCCGGGGAAAGAATGACATGGTCAGGCAGGTACTCGAGCCGGGCGCCCTCTCCCACGCGAAAGATCACGCGCTGGACTGAGACCGGCCCTGTGCTGCGATAGACGCGGGTCGCGCTCGGCGTCGAGAGACACACATGGCTGCCCGCGCCGAGCTCCGCGCGCGTCTCGAGATGGTCGCCGCCGAGCACACCGCCCGTCGGGTTCAGGAGGAGCAGCGTGGCCGCCCCCGTACCGTCCAGATCCACAGGCTCGAGCGCCTGCAGGGGCAGCGTGAAGCGGCGGCCGGTCAGGACCGTGCGCCCGGCGCGGCGCTCGAAGGCGAGACCGAGGAAGCCGTCGCGCCCCGTGCGGAGGGGCGACGGCGCTTCAGGGCTCGAAGAGCAGCTCGCGACGGATCCAGTCCACCACGCGGTCGGCGCCGGTCCCATCGCGGAGATTGGTGAAGACAAAGGGACGATCCCCCCTCATCCGCTTGGAGTCCCGCTCCATCACGGAGAGATCGGCGCCGACATAGGGCGCCAGGTCGATCTTGTTGATGACGAGCAGATCGGAGCGGGTGATGCCGGGCCCGCCCTTGCGGGGGATCTTGTCCCCTTCCGCCACGTCGATGACGTAGATGGTCGCGTCCACGAGCTCCGGGCTGAACGTCGCGGCCAGGTTATCGCCCCCGCTCTCCACGAAGAGCATCTCGAGCCCGGGAAAGCGGCCGAGGATCTGGTGCGCGGCCTCGAGGTTGACCGAGGCGTCCTCCCGGATGGCCGTGTGCGGGCAGCCGCCCGTCTCCACGCCGAGCACGCGCTCTGACGGCAGGGCGCCGCGCCGGATGAGGAACTGGGCGTCCTCCTGAGTGTAAATGTCATTGGTGATCACGGCCATGTCGTAGCGGTCGCGCAGGCGAAGGCAGAGCGACTCGACCAGGGCCGTCTTGCCCGAGCCCACCGGTCCGCCAATGCCTATGCGAAGCGGCCGCGGGATCCGGGAATCTGCGCTCACGAGCGGAAGAGCCTCATCTCGAGGGTGGCGTGCCGGATGCCGGCCATCTCGATGCCCGGAGCGAAGCTCCACAGCTCGTGGGCGCCGCGTCCCGCTGCCTCGCGGGCCACGCGCGAGATGACGGGATGCAGCGCCCACAGCACGCGCTGCCCTTCCAGCTGGCCCATGGAAAGGAGCCGCAGCGCCGCGCCGATGAGGAGGGCGGTGGTCGAATACAGATAGGCCGTCGCCGCCGCCTCCGCTTCCCAGCGGAGCGTGGCGGCCGTGAGCCCGTAGCCCACGGCGTGATGGCCAGGCACGAGGCCCTTGTCGACATCTGCCGAATATGTCGCGATCCGCGGATCGCCGGTGAGGGCGGCGGCCACCCGGAGGGTCTGGCGCCCCATCTGACGGCTGCCCTCGCGGAACTCTCTCACGGGCTTCATGGCTTCCAGGGTGACGTCGATCTCGCGGCACGCGTCGAGATCGCCGCGCTCCGCGGCTCGAAGGGTCCCCACGGCGGCCGTGGCATCGCACGGCCCGACCGCGCCTTCGAGCTGCGCCATGAGGAAGCGCTCGAGCTCCTCGCGTCCTCTGACATGGCCCTGCTGGCAATAGGTCTCGAGGCCGAAGGAGTGCGCATAGCCCCCCGTGGGAAAGGCGCTGTCGGCGAAGTGGAGCAATGAAAGGAGTCGTGGATCACTCATGCCGATGGCCGTCTAGCGGGCTGTGACCGTGTTCATGCGAGTGGCCGGCACCCAGGGGGGTGAAGACGGCCGCCGAGCGCTTCCAGACCACGCCGAGTCGGGTCAGGAGCTGCGTCATGGCGCTGTCCTCAGGCACGAGGAGGTCATCACCGGCTATGGCGACGGGGAAATGCCGGTTGCCGACATCGAAGGCGATGCGAATGGCCTCGTTTCTATCTCTTGGCGTCACCGCGAGCACGGGCTCGGGTCTACCCTCGATCTCGAGGTACCACTCCGCCTCGACGGCCACGATGTCCCCCGGATGGAGCAGGCTCCCCGTGGGCAGCGCGAGGGCCACCTCTCTCCCGCCGGTCGTGATCACACGCTTGCGCGTCCATCGCCGCTCCTCCCAGGTCAAGCAGAGCGTATCGCGCCGCTTTCCCGCCAGGGCAGCCGCATCCACGTGCAGGTGCGACTCGGTGATCAGCAGCACGAGAGGGAATGGTCCATGCTAGAAGAGGTAATAGCGCTGGGCCATGGGCAGCACCCGCGCGGGCTCACAGGTCAGGAGCTCGCCGTCGGCGCGCACCTCGTAGGTCTCCGGATCCACCTCGATGCGCGGGCAATAGGCATTGTTGACCATGTCGGCCTTGCTCAGCCCGCGGCAGCCCCTCGCCGCGGAGATCATCTTGCGCAGGCCGAGGCGCGTGGGCACCCCGTCCTCGAGCGCGGCCTTCGACACGAAGGTCATCGACGTGGAGTACACCGCCCCGCCGTAGGAGGCGAACATGGGCCGGTAGCGGACGGGCTGGGGAGTGGGGATGGAGGCATTGGGGTCGCCCATGGCCGCAGTGACGATGAGGCCGCTCTTCAGCACGAGCTCCGGCTTCACCCCGAAAAAGGCGGGCTTCCAGATCACGAGATCGGCGAGCTTGCCCGCCTCGATCGAGCCGACCTCGTGCGAGATCCCGTGGGAGATGGCGGGATTGATCGTGTACTTGGCCACGTACCGCTTGGCGCGCGCATTGTCGTTCCGCCCGTCGCCCGGGAGAGCGCCGCGCTGGCGCTTCATCTTGTCCGCCGTCTGCCAGGTGCGCGTGATGACTTCCGCGATGCGGCCCATGGCTTGGGAGTCCGACGAGAGCATGCTGATGGCGCCCAGGTCGTGGAGCACGTCCTCCGCCGCGATCGTCTCGGCACGGATGCGCGACTCGGCAAAGGCCAGGTCCTCGGGAATCTTCGGGTTCAGGTGATGGCAGACCATGAGCATGTCGAGATGCTCGTCCATGGTGTTGACGGTGAACGGCATGGTGGGATTCGTGGAGGAGGGCAGGCAGTTCGGCTCGCCGCAGACGCGAATGATGTCGGGGGCATGGCCGCCGCCCGCGCCCTCGGTGTGATAGGTGTGGATGGTCCGGTTCTTGAACGCCTTGATCGAGTCCTCGACGAAGCCCGCCTCGTTGAGAGTGTCCGTGTGGATGGCGACCTGCACGTCCATCTCCTCGGCGACGGACAGGCAGGCGTCGATGGCCGCCGGGGTCGTCCCCCAGTCCTCGTGGAGCTTGAGGCCGATGGCGCCGGCGGCCACCTGCTCGCGCAAGGGATCCAGTCGGGAAGCGTTGCCTTTCCCCAGAAAACCCAGATTGATGGGCAGACCATCCGAGGCCTCGAGCATGCGGTGGATGTTCCACGCGCCCGCCGAGCAGGTCGTGGCATTGGTGCCGGTGGCGGGGCCGGTGCCCCCGCCGATGAGCGTGGTCAGTCCCGCCGAGAGGGCCTCGTCGACGAGCTGCGGGCAGATGAAGTGGATATGTGAATCGATGCCGCCGGCCGTGACGATGCGTCCCTCCCCCGCGATGACCTCGGTGGAGGCCCCCACGATCATGCCCGCGGTAACACCCGCCTGGATGTCGGGATTCCCGGCCTTGCCCACGCCCACGATACGGCCGCCGCGCACGCCGATATCGGCCTTGACGATGCCCCAGTGATCGAGCACGAGGGCATTGGTGATCACGAGGTCGAGGACGCCCTCGGCGGCGGTGGCGCGGGCGGACTGTCCCATACCGTCGCGGATCACCTTGCCGCCTCCGAACTTGACCTCGTCGCCGTAGACGGTGAAGTCGCGCTCGACCTCGATGAGGATCTCGGTATCGGCCAGCCGGACCCGGTCGCCGACCGTGGGGCCGTAGAGATCGGCATACTGGCGGCGCGGCAGCCTCAGGCTCATGTCATCACGCTCCCTGGAATCCGGCTTGCGCGGCCTTCTTCACCGCCGCTTCCCGCCGCGCGTCATCCACCTTGCCGTCGGCGAGCGCGTTCAAGCCATGGACCTCTCGCGCCCCCGCCAGCTCGACGAGAGTCACGATCTTCTCGTCGCCGGGCTCGAAGCGCACCGCGGTGCCCGCGGGAATATTGAGCCTCATGCCCCACGCCTTGCCTCGTTCGAATCTGAGCGCGCGATTGGCCTCGAAGAAGTGGAAGTGTGAACCAACCTGAATGGGCCGGTCGGCCGTATTGGCTACCGTCAGCTGGACGGTCCGGCGCCCTTCATTCGCGACGATATCGCCCTCGCCCAGGATGTATTCGCCCGGAATCACTTCGCAGCCTCCCTCGGTTGACCGCCGTCTGGGGGAGTGCGGGGGCCATCTCTGGGCCCCCGCTGATAAATCGATGAACGAGGCCCGTGTCCACTCATCGGATTGGGTGATGTATGGTCACGAGCTTGGTGCCGTCGGGGAAAGTGCCCTCGACCTGCACCTCCTCGAGCATCTCGGGCACGCCGTCCATGACATCGCCGCGATTGAGAATGGTGATGCCGAAGGCCATGAGGTCTGAGACGCTCCGGCCATCGCGGATGCCCTCCAGGACCTCGGCGGTGATCAGGGCCAGGGCCTCTGGATAGTTCAGCTTGAGCCCCCGCCCCCGCCGCCGGCGGGCGACTTCCGCCGCGGTGAAGATCAGCAGCTTGTCCTGCTCTCGGGGGGTCAGGTGCATGGCCGGGGGTGATTCTACTTCAGACGGTCAAGTGCTGTCTCACCACGTCATGGCGCAGCTCCGCCGTCGAGCCCCTCGAGACGATGGCGCCCTTGCGCATGATGGCGTAGGAGTTGGCGAGCCGCCAGGCGAACTCGAGATATTGCTCGACGAGGAGGACGGCGATGCCCCGCTCCTTGATGCGCCCGATGGCATCCTCGATCTGGAGGATGACATTGGGCTGTATGCCTTCGGTCGGTTCGTCCATGAGGAGGAGCTTGGGGCGCGCCAGGAGCACGCGCGCGATGGCCAGCTGCTGCTGCTCACCGCCCGAGAGCACGCCGCCCTTGCGGGACAGGAGCTGCTTGAGCCGGGGGAAAAGACCGAAAACGCCCTCGTAGTCCCCGGGCGCGCCTCGAGCACTGTCCACGGACGAGGGGCGGCCGAGGAGGCCGACCCGGAGGTTCTCCGCCACGCTCAGATTGGGGAAGATCTCGCGCCCCTGGGGGACATAGCCGATGCCGCGGGCCGCGCGCTCTTCGGGGCGCAAGCCGCCCAGTTCGGCGCCGTCGAACGTGATGCGGCCCGCCCGCGTGGGCAGGAGCCCCATGATCGATTTGAGCAGGGTGGTCTTGCCCACGCCGTTGCGTCCCATGAGACAGACGACGCCGGCGTCCGGCACCTGGAGCGAGACGTCCCAGAGCACCTGGCTCTCGCCATACGCGACGTCGAGGCCCTGAATCTCAAGCATCGGCTTCGCGGCTCCGGCCGAGATAGACCTCCATCACCCTGTCGTCCTTCTGCACCTGCTCCACGGGCCCTTCGCAGAGGATGCTGCCCTCGTGGAGCACGGTCACCTTGCGCGCGATGCTGCGCACGAACTCCATGTCGTGCTCGATCACCAGCACCGCGCGCTCCGCGGCCACTCCCTGGAGGAGGCGGCCGGTCTTCTCGGTCTCCTCCTCGGTCATGCCGGCCACGGGCTCGTCGACGAGAAGCAGCTCGGCGTCCTGGACCATGACCATGCCGATCTCGAGCCATTGCTTCTGTCCGTGGGACAGCCCCCCCGCCCGCACATCGGCCTCGGCCGCGAGGCCAATCGTCTCGAGCGTGAGACTCACGCGCTCCTGTTGCTCCCCCGTCAGCCTCGATCGCAACGTCGCCAGCACGCCCTTGCTGGCCCGGGCCAGCGCGAGCTCGAGGTTCTCCCGCACCGTCAGGTTGGCGAAGATGGACGGCGTCTGGAACTTGCGCCCCACGCCGAGCGAGGCGATCTCGTTCTCGCGCCGGCCCGCGAGGTCGGTGCTGTGGCCGAAGATCACGCGACCCGCCGTGGGCTGGACCTTGCCCGAGATGACGTCGAGCAGCGTGGTCTTGCCTGCCCCGTTCGGCCCGATGACGACCCGCAGCTCCTTGTAGTCCATGAAGAAGTTGAGCCCATTGAGGGCCTTGAAACCGTCGTACTCGACGGTGACATCCTCGAGGTAGATGATGGAGCCGCCTGGCGAGGCATTCATGGTCATGGTCGCGGCCTCATCGGGGGGTCAGCTCCACCGTCTTGGCCGGCTCGCTGGCCGCCGGCACATGCTCGGGGGACTTGACGCGATCGAAGCGCGCCATCAGCTTTTGCGCGGTGCCGACCACGCCGTCCGGGAAGAAGAGGACGACGGTCACGAACATCCCGCCCAGCACGAGGATCCAGAGATCCGGGTAGTGCGTGGTCAACAGGCTCTGGAGCCAGTTGACGCCGAAGGCCCCCACCACGGGCCCGATGAGAGTCCCCCGCCCGCCCACAGCGACCCAGATGATCATCTCGATGGAGGGGAGGACGCCGATGCGGGCGGGCGTGATGATGCCGACCTGCCCGACGTAGAGCGCCCCCGCCAACCCGGCCAGCACCGCCGAGACCGTGAACACGAACATCTTGAAGGCGGCCGGCGAGTAGCCGCAGAAGAGCACGCGCGTCTCGCTGTCGCGGATGGCCACCAGCACCTTCCCGGCGGGGGAGCGCACGATCCACCGGCAGAGCAGATAGGCCGCGCAGAGAAAGAGCGCGGTGACGATGTAGAGACCGCGCTGGGTGCCCGGCGAATTGAGAGGGAAGCCGAACATCGTCTTGAAGCCGCTGAGCCCGTTGGTTCCTCCGAGGTTCATGGCATTGCGGTTGAAGGTGAGCCAGGCGCAGAGAGCAAGGGCCTGAGTGATGATGGAAAAATACACGCCGCGGATGCGGCTTCGAAAGGTGAGGAACCCGAACACGGCGGCGAAGAGCCCGGGCACGAGAACCACGGCGAGAAGCGTGAACCACGCGCTGTAGAACGGTTTCCAGAAGAGGGGAAGCTCCGTCACCCGGTTCCACACCATGAAGTCCGGGAGCACGTTCTGGTAGACGCCTTTGGCCCCGATCTCGAGCATGAGGTGCATGCCCATGGCATAGGCGCCCAGGCCGAAGAAGACGCCATGGCCGAGAGAGAGGACGCCCGCGTAGCCCCAGATGAGGTCGATGCCGAGAGCGAGGATGGCATAGGTCAGAAATTTGCCGAAGAGATTGAGGGTGAAATCCGAGACGCGGAGCGGTGAGCCCGCGGGGAGCGCGTTCAGGACGGGCAGCACCACGACGAGGAGGGCGGCCACGGCGAGAAAGGCCCAGCGCTCACGAGTCCGCATAGCGTCCCTTCGCCGCGAAGAGCCCGGAGGGGCGCCGCTGGATGAACAGGATCACGAGGACCAGGATGGCCACCTTGCCGAAGACGGCGCCGAGGCCCGGCTCGATGATCTTGTTGAGGCCGCCGATCCCCACGGCGGCCAGGATGGTGCCGAGCAGCTTGCCCACGCCGCCCGTGACCACGACCATGAACGAATCCACGATGTAGTTCTGACCCAGCTCCGGCCCCACGTTGCCGATCTGGGTCAGCGCGCAGCCCGCCAGCCCGGCCAGGCCGGCGCCCAGGGCGAAGGTCAGGGCGTCCACGCGTCGCGAGCGAACCCCGAGACAGGCGGCCATGTCCCGATTCTGCGTCACCGCGCGGACGCGCAGTCCGGCGTCGGTACGGAAGAGCAAGAAGTACATGGCGGCGACGGCCGCGGTGGCCAGCCCGATGATGAAGAGACGGTTGTAGGGCAGCACGACGCCAATCATGACCGGAATGCCGCCGGAAAGCCACTTGGGCGAGAGCACGTCCACGTTCGCCGCGCCGAACCAGAGCCGGAGCCCCTGCTGGATCATCAAGCTCACGCCCCAGGTCAAGAGAAGCGTCTCGAGCGGTCGCCCGTAGAGGAAGCGGATGACGCCGCGCTCCAGCGCGAAGCCGGCCACGCCCGCCACGAGGAATGACAAGGGCAGCGAGACGAGGAAGTAGTACTCGAGGGATCCCGCGGCATGGTCCTGGAACCAGGTCTGGGTTACGTAGGTCGTGTAGGCGCCCAGGGCCATGAGCTCGCCGTGGGCCATGTTGATGACGCCCATGAGCCCGAACACGATGGCCAGCCCGAGGGCCATGAGGAGCAGGATGGAGGAGAGGGACAGGCCCTGGAAGAGGATCTGCATGGTCTGGGTCAAGAGGGCCCAGCGCTCGATGCGCTTGACGGCATCGTCCGCCGCCCCGCGGAGCTGATCGGACGCGGCCGTGTCCTTGGCCACGTCCCGAAGGCGGTCGATGGCGTCCTGGCTGCCCAGCGTGCCGAGGGTGGCCGCGGCCCTCGTGCGCTCGACCTCGGACCCTGACTTGAGCTGGACGAGGGCGATGGCCTCCTGGAGGGCGTAGCGAACCCAGCGGTCCTTCTCCTTGGCCAGAGCTTCCGCGAGGGCGGGCAGCGCCCCCGGGTCACCCGCATTGCCCATCTTGACCGCGGCACCCTGCCGCACCGTCCAGTCAGGGTCCGCGAGCTGCGATTGCCCGGAGAATGCGTCGATGAGGGGCCGGATGGCCATGCGGAGACTCCGGCCGGTGGAGACCTCCTCGAGCGTGGTCAGCTCGACGAGGAGCGGTTTGCCATCCGGCGCGAGCATAGGCTCGCGGCCATAGGCGGAGAAGATCGGGACAAGAGTCTTGTCGCCTTCATTGACCTTGTCGCCGACGATCACCGTCTCTTTCTTGCCTCCGGGAAGCGGGCGGACATAGACGCTGCCTTCGCGGAGGGCCTCGAGGAGCGGGAGGATCTTGCGGTCGCCCGTCTTGCCGAGCGCGACGGCCGCCGCCTCCTGGACCGCGGCGTCGCTCGAGGCGACCTCGGCGATGGCCTTGACGGTTTCGGGCGGCGGCCCTGAGGCAGCGCCCTGCGCTGCTGCCGGGGCGGTGAGCCCCGGCAGCAGCGCGAGCGCCAACAGCAGGCGAATGATCACGTGCGTGGCTAGGCCTTCTTCTGGTACGTGCCCTTTTCCTTGACCCAGTCGCAGCCCTTGTCCGGGCTCGTGTACTTGCTCCACGGCTCGGCCCTGACCAGACCCTTCGAGCGCGAGACGACCTTGAACTGCCCGTCCTTGAGGATCTCGCCGATGAGCACCGGCTTGTAGGTGTGGTGGTTGGCCTCGTCCATCTTGATCTGGCCGCCCGGGGCCAGGAACGTCTGGCCGTAGACGGCCTTGCGGACCGCGTCCACCTCGAACGACTTGGCCTTCTCCGCGGCCTGCTTCCAGACGTAGACGCCGAAGTAGGCGGCTTCCATCGGGTCGTCGGTGACGCGCTTGTCACCGCCGGGCAGGTTGTTCTTCTTGGCGTAGGCCTTGAAGGCCTGGACGAACTTCTTGTTCTGCGGCGTGTCCACCACCTGGTAATAGTTCCAGGCGGCGAGATGGCCGACGAGGGCGGAGGTGTCCATGCCGCGCAGCTCGTCCTCGGCCACGGAAAAGGCCATGATGGGCGCGTTCTCCGAGCGGAGACCCTGGTTGGCGAACTCCTTGTAGAAGGGGACGTTGCTGTCGCCGTTGATGGTCGAGAGCACGGCGGCGCTGCCCCCGGAGGCGAAGCGCTTGATCTTGCCCACGATGGTCTGATAGTCCTGGTGATTGAACGGCGTGTACTCCTCGGCGATATTGTCCGCGGGCACGCCCTTGGCGAGCAGGAACGCGCGCAGGATCTTGTTGGCCGTGCGCGGGAACACGTAGTCGGTGCCCAGCAGGTAGAACTTCTTGTAGCCGCCGCCTTCCTTGGACATCATGTACTCGGCGGCGGGGATGAGCTGCTGGTTGGGCGTGGCGCCCGTGTAGAAGACGTTCTTCGAGCACTCCTCGCCCTCGTACTGCACGGGATAGAAGAGCAGGCCGTTGTTGTTCTCGAACACGGGCAGCACGGACTTGCGGCTCACGGACGTCCAGCAGCCGAAGACCACGGCCACCTTGTCCTGGAGCAGGAGCTGCTTGGCCTTCTCCGCGAAGAGGTCCCAGTTCGACGCGGGGTCGACCACCACCGGCTCGATCTTCTTCCCCATCACTCCGCCCTTGGCGTTGATCTCGTCGAACGCCATCATGCACACGTCGCGGAGTGAGACCTCGCTGATGGCCATGGTGCCCGAGAGCGAGTGGAGCACGCCTACCTTGACAGTCCCGCCGCCCTGCGCACGCAGCACGGCGGGAAAGCCGAGCCCCGCCGCCGCGCCGACGCCGGCCGCCGCTGTCCCCTTCAGAAAGTCCCTGCGTGAGAATCCTTGCATGCCCGTCTCCTTCTGACTTCGGGGTGAGAGTGGTGGGCCCTCCGTCGGGCCAGTGATCTGGGGGCAGAACCGGCGCTCGGCCTCAGACCCCGCTGTCTCGGCGCGCCGCCCTCGGGGGAGCAAGCCCCATGCCCGTATACAGACTCAGCCTTTTCAGCTAGTTGCGTGGTGCCGAATGAGAAAACTTAAAGGGCCGCTGCCTAGTTGGTAGGCAGCGGCCCTTTGATGCCTCAGAATTCGGCAGATCTATCGCGTGGTGCGGAGCGGCCCCATCGTATTGGCCAAGAGGAGAGCCTGAGCGACCTCGGCCATGGTCTTGCGGGTATCCATGGCCGTCTTCTGGATTCGTCGAAAGGCCTCGGGCTCGGTCAGTCCCATGCGTGTCATCAGGATGCCTTTGGCCCTGTCCACCAGCTTGCGCGACTCGAGCTTTTGCTTGAGGGCCTCGTTCTCCTTGCGTACCGCTTCCAGCTCACGGAAGCGCGAGACGGCGACGTCAAGCGCGGGCGCCAGCTCCTCCGGCCTCAGCGGCTTGACCAGGAAACCGAGCACGCCCGCCTCGACGGCGCCCGCGGTGATATCGGGATTCGTGTGGCTCGTGAGCAGCACGATCGGACACGGCAAGGCCGCCATCACGCGACGGGCCGCTTCCACGCCATCGCCGTCGGGCAGGCCGACAGCGAGCAGCAAGACGTCGGGGCGATGCTTGTCGACGAGGCGCACGGCGTCCTCGACGCGACTGCCATTGCCGACCACGGTGCCCCCCTGGGCGCCGATGGCCTCGGCCACGGCCGCCCGGGAGGGAGCATGATCATCCACGATCAGGACTCTCCAGCGCGTAGTCGTCTTCATGGCGACCTGAGGCAGCAAGGAGGATGCCACGGTGCACGCCTGAAAAATCGCGCGATTGTGCTGCTCCGCGTAAGCCAGACGTGCTCAGCCGTCGCGCATATTACGGCCGAACGCTCACCGGATGAGCAGTTCCAGGGCCCGGTCTTCTTGATATTGACTTCATATTGACTTCGCCAGGGAGCCGGTGGGATGCTCTGGCCGTGAACAGGCACCGCCTGCCCGCCAAGCTCATGGCCACCCTCTGGCTGGCCACGTACGTGATCTGCATCGGGCTCGTCTGCTCGTTCATCCTCTTCGAGGTCCTCGACATCGACGGCTCCGACTTCCCGACGCCGCCGACATCGACGACCACGCCGATCAAGCTCGCCGAGCCCGCCCACGAGATCAAGCGCGCGTTGCTCTCCGGCCCGGCGCTGCTCTGGATGCTCTTCTCGATCCTCGTCTTCGTGCTCGAGGGCAGCGGCCTCCGGCCGCACAGAATGCCCGCGCCGGTGACGGTCCAGCCCGGCCCCCGCCGCCGTCGTCCACGCTTGGCCCTGCCTCGAGCTTCGCTCGCTGATCCCGCTCCGTCCGCCTGACCGCCGCCCCCCATCCTCCTCACCGCCCAAGGTCGAACCGAGGGAAACGCTTATGGTCAGGATTGTCACCGCCGTGTGCTGTCTCGCGCTTCTCGGCGCCGCGGGAGGAGTCCGCGCTCAGGAGCGCCTGGCCGCGCTCACGCTCGAGCAGGCGCTACGGCTGGCCAGCGAGACCAATCCGAACGTGCGCGCCAAGGAATTCGAGCTCAAGGCCGTCGGGGCCAACGAGATCACGGCCGGGCTTAGGCCGAATCCGACCGCGAACTTCCTCGCCGAGCAATTCGCGGGCGGCTCCTCCGCATCCCAGACGCAGTACACCATCAACATTGGTCAGCCCATCGAGCTCGGCGGCAAGCGTCAGCGCCGTGTCGACAGCGCCACCGCTCAGACGAAGGTCACCTCCCACCAGCTCGCCGATCTCAGAAGGCAGATCGACTTCCAGGTCAAGAAAACCTTCACGGACATCCTGGTGGCCCGGGACTCGGTAAGCCTGGCCGAGCAAAACCTGGCGGCCCTCGACGACCTCGAAAAGGTCCAGCGCCTTCGGGCCGACAAGGGGGACCTTTCCGGCCTCGAGCTGCTCAGGATCCAGGTCCAGCGGTACAGCCTGGAGCGGGATGCCGCCGACGCCCGACAGGCGCTGAAAGCAGGCAAGATCGCGCTCCGCGCCCTGGTGGGGCCCGACAAGGTCGTCGAAGACTTCGACGTCACGGGCGCTCTCGACTATCGCCAAGCATCTTTCACCCAGTCCGAGCTCTACCGGCGGGCCCTCGACGCCCGGCCGGACGTCCGGGCGGCCGAGGCGGCTCGCGACAAGGCCAGGGCGGACATCAATCTGGCCAAGGCCAATGCGTGGTGGGACATCACCCCTCAGGTCGAGTACCAGCGCATCGGCCCCGACAACACGATCGGCTTCGGAGTCGGCCTGCCTGTCCGGATTTTCGATCGCAATCAGGGCGAGATCGCCCGCACCCGGGCGGACGCCCTGCGGGTCGACGCCGTGCGGGATGCCGTCGCCGTGCAGGCCCTCTCGGAGGTGGATACCGCTCTCGCCGCCGTCCAGACCGAGCGGGGCAAGGTGCTGGCCCTGCGCGATACCTACTTGCCGAAGGCGACCCAGGCGCGCGACACCGTGGAGTTCGCCTACCGGCGAGGAGGCGTGAACCTGCTCGACTATATCGATGCCCAGCGCACGTATCGGGAAACCGCCCTGGAGTACGTACGTGCGCTGGGCAACTACCGGACGGCCATCCACCTGCTCGAAGCCGCCGTGGGCGGCTCTTTGAGGGACTAGAATGCGGATCGCCCTCGTCATCCTCCTCGTCACCACCTTGGCCGCTGGATGCAAGGACGCCAAGTCCGCCCCGCCCGGCTCCGCTCCATCTCCGGCGGCCACCGCGGGGAGCCCCGTCAAGATCGTCATGCCCGAGCATCGCATGCGCACCGCCCTCCTCGAGACGACGGGCAAGGTCCAGTTCAACGAGGAGCAGCTCGTGCGCGTCAACGCGCCCGTGACCGGGCGCGTACTGGAGGTGCTCGCCCGCCCGGGCGAAGCCGTCGAGCTCGGCCACCGCCTCTTCATCCTCGACAGCCCGGATCTCGGCCAGGCCAAGAGCGACTATGCCAAGGCCGTTTCCGATCTCCAGCGGTCCGAGAAGGCCATCAAGCTCGCCCGCGAGCTCTTCGAGATGAAGGCCACCGCGGAGAAGGACCTGCGCGACGCGGAGAACGAGTACAACAAGGCCGTGGCCGAGCGAGACCGCGCGGCCTCTCGCCTCCGGGCCCTCGGGGTGAAGCCCGAGCAGCTCAGGGATATCGGGGCCCGGGCGGACGCCTCCACCGCCATCACGGTGACGGCCCCCCGCGGCGGGATCGTCGTGGAGCGGAATATCAGTCCCGGGCAAGTGGTGGCCTATGGGCAGTCCGACACGCCCGTGAGTCTCTTCGTCATCGCCAATCTCTCCACGATGTGGATACTCGCCGATGTCTACGAGCCCGATGTGCCCAGGGTGCGGCTGGGGCAGACCGTTCGCATCACCCTCCCCTGCTGTCCCCGGGAAAGCTACGAAGGCAAGGTCACCAATATCGGCGCCGCCATCGACAAGGAAAGTCGGACGCTCAAGATCAGGGCCGTGGTCCCGAGTGCCCGCGGCAGCCTCAAGGCCGAGATGTTCGTCAAGGCCGCCATCGAAACGGGTGCCTCGCAGATTCTGACCCTGCCCCAGAGTGCCATCCAGCGCCAAGACGGGCAGACCTTCGTGCTGCTCGAGAAGGGACAGGGTGAATACGCGCGGCGAGCCGTCAAGACGGGCGCCGAGTTCGACGGCGTGGTCGAAGTCCTCGAGGGGGTGACGCCCGAGGATCGCGTGGTCAGCACCGGGGGTGTCCTCCTCAAGCGCGACGCGCAATGATCGAACGCCTCGTCGCCTTCGCCCTCCGCCAGCGCTTCATCGTCCTGTCGCTGGCCCTTCTCTTGACCGTCATGGGCGTGACGTCCTTTCACGGACTTCCCATCGAGGCCTATCCCGATGTGGGCGACGTCCGCGCGGAAATCATCACGCTGTGGCCGGGACACGCTGCCGAAGAAGTCGAGCGACTCATCACCATTCCGCTCGAGAACGAGCTCAACGGGATCGCTCGCGTGACCGTCATCCGCTCGGACACGCTCTTCGGCCTGTCGAATATCCGCGTCGTCTTCGCCGACGGAACGGACGACTACTGGGCCCGGCAGCAGGCCCAGGAGCGGATTGCTCAGGCCCAGCTCCCCGCCGACGCCAAGCCGGGTCTCGGTCCGATGTCGAGCGTCATCGGCGAGGTGTATCGCTACACCCTCGAGTCCAAGACCATGTCACTGGTCGAGCTCAAAGCCCTCCAGGACTGGGTGCTGGAGCGCGAGTTCCGTCAGGTTCCGGGCGTGGCCGACGTCGTCTCCTGGGGCGGGGGGACCAAGCAGTACGAGATCATCGTGGATCCCGCGCGTCTCCGCGCCTACAACCTCACCCTCAAACAGGTGCTGGACGCGGCGGCCAGCTCCAACTCCAACTCCGGAGGCGGCTACATCGCCCAGGGCGAGTACCGCGTGACCGTACGTGGACTCGGTCTCCTGCGGTCCATCGCCGACATCGAGAACATCGTGGTCAGCGCCCAGAAGGGCACCCCGGTGCGGGTCCGCGACATCGGGACGGTCGGCGTGGGCATCGCGATCCGGCTGGGTGTCCTGGGCCGCGATCACGACGACGATCTGGTCCAGGGCATCGTGCTCATGCGCAAGGGGGAGAACCCGGATGCCGTGATCCAGGGGGTGGCCCGGAAGATCGAAACGCTCAAGAAGACGCTCCCCGCCGGCGTCGAGCTGCGGGACTACTACAGCCGCGATCGGCTCGTGCGGACCACGGTGCGGACGGTCATGCGCAACCTCATCGAGGGTGCGGCCCTCGTCGTCGTCCTCCTCTCCCTCTTCCTCTACAACATTCGGGCCGCCCTCATCGTCGCCGTCACCATTCCCCTTTCCCTGCTCTTCGCCTTCATCTTCATGGATCTGCGTGGCATCCCCGCGAACCTGCTCTCCCTGGGCGCCATCGACTTCGGCATCATCGTCGACGGCGCGGTGATCATGACGGAGAACATCCTCCGCCATCTCGCCGAGCAGAAGCCGGACGGCCGCCGAGTGGTCCGCGAGGTCCAGCACGCGGCGGTGGAAGTGGCGCGCCCCCTCACCTTCGCCGTACTCATCATCATGACGGTGTACGTGCCGATCCTCACCTTCCAGCGCATCGAGGGCAAGCTCTTCCGCCCCATGGCCATCACCATCTCGCTCGCGGTCATCGGCGCTCTCATCCTCACCCTGACCCTGATTCCCGTGCTGTGCAGTTACCTCTTCAAGCTCCCCCCCTCGGATCGCGAGAGCCCGCTCCTGGCCGTCCTGCGGCGGCCCTACCTGCCCGCCATTCGCTGGTGCGTGCGCCGGCCCCTCGTGCCCATCCTGGGCGCCGCGCTCCTCCTCGCGGTTTCTCTGTCGACGTTCACGCTCCTCGGAAAGGAATTCCTCCCCGAGCTCGATGAGGGCGACCTCTGGCTGCGTGTCCAGTTCCCCGTGGGAGTGTCGATCGAAGGCGTGCGGCCGTACGTGCGGGAGATCCGCGAGCGGCTCCTCCGATTCCCGGAAGTGCGGGTCGTCGTCTCACAGCTCGGCGCTCCGGACGACGGCACCGATCCCGAGGCCCCCGACAACGCGGAGTTCTACGTCGGCCTCAAGCCTCGCGAGGAGTGGCCAAATCCGGACAAGGAGCGTCTGGTGACGGCGATGACCGCGGCGCTGGCGAACATACCTGGCGTCAGCACGAACTTCTCCCAGCCCATCAAGGACAACGTCGACGAGGCTCTGGCGGGGGTGAAGGGTGAGCTCGCCATCAAGCTCTACGGCCCCGACATCTTCGTGATGGACGGAGTGGCCAAGCAGATCGCCGCCGTTCTCAAGGACATCCGTGGCGTCGCGGATCTCGACTATGACCACTGCACCGGACAACCCCAGCTTCAGGTGGTCATCGACCGCGCCGCCGCCGCCCGGCACGGCATCAATGTCCAGGACATCCAGGACACCATCGAGGCAACCAGCAAGGGCCGCGCCGTCACCGAGATCTTCGAGGAGGAGCGGCGCTTCAACCTGGTCGTCAAGCTGGGTCAGGCCGGCGAGCCCGGAGCGCGGCTTCGCCAGGTGGCGGTCAGCGCCCCGAGCGGGGAGCGCATTCCCTTGAGCCAGCTCGCCGAGTTCCTCCGGACCGACGGGCTCGCGGAGATCTTCCGCGAGAACAATGTCCGGCGCCTGTCCATCAAGTGGAGCGTGCGGGAGCGCGACATGGGCGGTCTCGTGGCCGAAGCCATGCAGAAGGTGGAGGCGGCCGTGACCCTGCCGCCGGGTTACCGGATGGTATGGAGCGGCCGCTTCGAGGATCAGCAGCGCGCCCTCGGCCGCCTCTACGTCATCGTGCCTCTCGTCATCTTCATCATCTTCGTCCTGCTCTTCGGCGCGTTCAACTCGACGGGCGACGCACTCCTGATCATGCTCAACCTTCCCTTCGCGTTGATCGGCGGCACCCTGGCTCTCTTCTTCTGGCAGAGCAACTTCAATATCTCGGCCGCCGTCGGCTACATCGCCGTGTTCGGCGTCAGTGTGCTGAACGGCACCGTCCTCGTCTCCTCCATCCGCCATGCCTACGCCGACGGCCTCCCCCTGCGCGAGGCCATCGTCCGGGGCTGCGAGATCCGCTTCAGGCCCATCATGGTCTCGGCCATCGTGGCCATCATCGGCTTTCTGCCCGCCGCTCTCAGCCAGGGTATCGGGGCCGAGATCCAGAAGCCACTCGCGCGTGTGGTGATCGGCGGACTCATCTCCTCGACGGCCCTGACCTTGCTCGTACTACCTGCCGTCTATGCTCTGTTCGCCGCCCGGGACGAGAATCGCGACGGCGCGGCCCGGCCGCCCGGCGAGAAGAACACGTAGGTCAGCCTGATCGAGAAGGTGTCGAGCGTCTAGGACGGCGACGAGACCCCCGGGATTCGGCCGCCGCACGAGAAAGGACGGCGGCCGGCCCGAGCACGCCGGCCGCCGCGAGACCGATGAGAGTCTAGATGTCGTAGTACAGCGCGAACTCGTACGGATGCGGCCGCAGGCGGACGGGATCCACCTCGTTCTTCCGCTTGTAGTCGATCCACGTCTCGATGAGATCCGGCGTGAAGACGTCGCCCTTGAGCAGGAAGTCGTGGTTCTTCTCGAGATTGTCCAGCACGATGTCCAGCGCCCCCGGAAGCTGCTTGATCTTCTTCTGCTCGGCGGGCGGCAGCTCGTAGAGATCCTTGTCCACGGGCTTGCCGGGATCGATCTTGTTGGCCACGCCGTCCAGACCGGCCATCACGCATGCCGCAAACGAGAGGTACGGATTGCAGGTCGGGTCCGGCGTCCGGAACTCGATGCGCTTGGCTCCCTCCGCCTTCGAGTACATGGGAATGCGAATGGCCGCCGACCGGTTCCGCTGGCTGTACACCAGGTTGATGGGGGCCTCGTAGCCCGGCACCAGCCGCTTGTAGCTATTCGTGCTGGGGGCGATGAAGGCGAGGAGGGCGGGGGCGTGCTTGAGGATGCCGCCGATGTAGTAGAGGCACGTCTTCGAGATGTCGGCGTACCCACCCCGCTCGTAGAAAAGGTTCTTGCCGTTCTTCCAGATCGACTGGTGGGTGTGCATGCCCGAACCATTGTCCTGAAAGAGCGGCTTGGGCATGAAGGTGGCCGTCTTGCCCCATTTCTTGGCCGTGTTCTTGGCGCAGTACTTGTACCAGCAGACCTTGTCGGCCATCTTGGTCAGCGTGTCGTAGCGCATGTCGATCTCGGTCTGCCCGCCCGTGGCCACCTCGTGGTGATGCACCTCGATCCGGACGCCGACCGATTCGAGGGCGAGCACCATATCGGAGCGAATGTCCTGGAACTTGTCCATGGGCGGCACGGGGAAATAGCCCTGCTTGTAGCGCGGCTTGTAGCCGAGGTTCGGCCGGTCCGGCGTGCCCTCGAGGCCCGTGTTCCAGGCGCCGGCCTCGGAGTCGATGAAGTAGTAGCCGCAGTTGTACGTCTGGTCGAAGCGAATGGAGTCGAAGAAGAAGAACTCGAGCTCGGGTCCGATGTAGATCGTGTCTCCGACGCCCGACTTCTTCACGTAGGCCTCGGCCTTCTGGGCAACGTAGCGGGGATCGCGCGTGTACGCCTTCCCCGTGATCGGGTCCTTGACATTGCAGATGAGGACCATGGTGGGCACCGCGGTGAACGGGTCCATCTGCGCCGTCGAGGCATCGGGCATGAGCAGCATGTCCGACTCGTCGATGGTCTGAAAGCCGCGGATCGACGAGCCGTCGAAGCCCAGGCCGTCTGCGAAGATGCCCTCGTTCAGCTCGGAGACCGGGATCGAGAAGTGCTGCCAGAGGCCGGGGAGATCGATGAAGCGCAGATCGATGATCTTGACGCCCTTCTCCTTGGCCATTTTCAACACGTCCTTCGGGGTCATGCGCTCTGCCTCCTTTGCCGTGACGTGGGAGCAAAATGCCGGGCCGGCGAAGCGTCGGTGCCCCGCCGGCCCGGATACCCTATGCGGTTGTCTTCAGCCCGTCAAGACCACGACCTTCCTAGTG
>DASYTI010000008.1 GCA_036002485.1 Candidatus Methylomirabilota bacterium
GGCCCCGGTCCCCGACGTGGTCATGGTGACCGCGCCGGCGTTGGTCAGCCCGTTGGCATTGACCACGATATTGCCGGCGCTCAGGAACGTCAGGGGCTTGCTCTGGTTCACGAGGGCGTCGGTGCCAATGGTGATCCCGCCTGTATTGGTGCCAATGCCGACGGTGACGCTCCCGGTCGTCGTCACATTGCTCAGCTCCGTGTTCGTCAGGCTGAACTGCTTGCTCGCGTCCTCCACCCCGATCGTCTCCGTCAGCAGCCCCGGCCGCAGCGTCACCGCCGCCGCCCCTGCGTTGAGTGTGCCCTGCAGCACCACGTCCGCCGCGACGATCGTCGCCGCACCACTGGAGACCGCCGAGCCCACGTTGTTCTGCGAATAGACGCCGGTGCCGTTGCTGTCACTGTCCGCATTCGCCGTGTACGCCCCCGTCGTCGTCACATCCGCATTCGCCCCCGATAGCGTGATGCCGTTGGCAGCCGTCAAGTTGATCGCGCCGGACCCAGATGTGATCGTCTCATTTGCGGTGATTGAACTCCCCGCGCCTGCTGCCGTGAGAGTCACCGTCCCCGTGCCGTTCGCGGAAATCGCTTCGGTCGTCGTGATGGGTGTACCCGTCGTCGTGACACTGACGGCGCCGTTGGAGGAGGTGGAAATACCGGTCAAGCCGCCGAGCGTAGCGCCGCCGATGTTCACGGCCAAGGTCGGTGAGGTGAAAAAGGCGCCTCCGGATTGCGAGCGAGCCTCGAGATTGGTGACGCTCACGCGCATCGGCGCTCCCGCGGTGCCGATGCCGCCGCCCCCGCCTGCTCCATTCACATCCAATGCGGCGGACGTCGCGGTGATCAATTCATTGGCCGATGCCCGCGCAATCCCACTGCCGACCGTCGGCCCATTGTTCACGACCAGGACATGTCCGGCCCCGGCGTTGACGGCCTCGAGCGTGATGTTGCCGCTCGTGTTATTCGTCAACCCCGCGCCGGTGTTCATCGTGATCGTGATGTTCGCCCCCGCGGAGCTCAGCGACGTGCCCGCCGCCATCGTGATGGCCGCTGTCCCGACGTCGCGGTTCGCGTTCTGGACGCCGTTTGCCGTGGTCTCATTTGCCGTCAGGCTGATCGGCGCGTTATTCGTGGCGACATTCGCATTGATGTTGATGGAGCGCCCGGCCTGCGCCGTCAGGCCGATGCCGGCCCCGACGATCGAGACCGCGTTGGTGAAGGTGATGTCGTTGTTGGCCTGCAAGACGACATTGGCGAGCGCTGTATTGATCGCGGCGGGCGCGATGGTGGCGTCCGCGGCGGGGGTATCGGTGAATTGATCCACGGCGGACAGGAGAGCGATTCCCCCCGTCGCCACAACGATATTGTGGGGATCGAGGAGGAGCGTGCCGGTTTTGCCCAGGGGCGCGAGGGCGTCCACGGAGGCGGCAAAGCCCAGGCCCTCCTTGCCCGACACTTCGACGAAGCCGCCGCTTCCGCCCCCCTCACCGCCGCGCGCCAGGATCCGCGCTCCGCTCGAGGCGGTCGTCTGGCTCTCGGACCACACGGAAACCCGGCCGGCGTCGGAGTTGTTGCGGCCGCTCACGTCGATGGCGCTCTCGCCGAAGAGCGCGGTGCGCAGGGTGGATGTGATGGTCACGTTGCCTCCGCGGGCCTGATCGGCCCCGCGCGCGTCGATCGTGCCCCACAGGCCAACCCGCTCACCCAACAGCAGCACCTGGCCGGGCGCCGCCCCGCTCACGGCGGCCGACACGTCGATGGCCCCGGTATTGGTCACCGCGCCTGCCACCTGGCCGGCCGGGCGGACTGCGGCATTGGCGTTGGCCGCCACCACGGCGTCGTCGCCGCCGATCAGGCGCACCACGCTCCCGTGGTTGACGAGCGACCGGGCCTCGATGATGCCGCTGTTGTTGACGACGCTGCTCAGCACGTCGCCCGCAACTTTCGCCGTGAGCTCAACCCGGCCGCCGTCGGCCTGGATGCGCCCGTCATTGCTCACGCGAGAGGACAGCGGGCGGCCGTCTGCGCCGAGGGACTGTGCGGCCAGCGCCCCATCCACCACGAAGCGGACGAGCCCGTCCCCCGCGAAGTCCACCGTGAGCTGCCGGCCGGAGGAGAGCTGGACCGTTCCCAGCTCGGCCTTAATCGTGCCCTGATTCACCACGCTAGGCGCTGACAGGATGACAAAGCCTCCGGGGGCCGCCGTAATCGTGCCCTGGTTGACAATGCTCCCGAGGCCGCCGGGGCCTTGCTGGAAGACGTAACGGCCGGCCAGCGCGTCAGCATCCTTCATGTTCAGCGTCGTCGCGAGCAGCCCGCCGACGTTCACGACCGCGCCGGGGCCGAACGTGATGCTCGTGGGATTGTTGAGGACGATTCGGCCGTTCGCAGTGATCTGTCCGAGGATGACCGATGCGCCTCCCCCAATCACCCGGTTGATCGCGACTGACGTGACGCCAGGCTGGAGGAAGCGAACGAGCTCGTTGAGGCCGACACTGAAGCCGCTCCAGTTGATGATCACTTTGCCGGTCACCTGCTGGATTTGGAGCGTGGTCCCGTTCGGCTGGGAGATCACGGCCTGCCCGGACACGACTTGACCGCCCTGAGGAAGCGCTCCGGCCGGACCGGCGGTGATCAGGCCTGCGAGGGCGCTGGCGAGCAAGACCCGCAGTCGAAGCCAGCAGCTTCTGGCCCTTGGGGTCCGCTTTGTCCTCTCCAAGAGCCAGAACGAGTTCATATCGACTCTAGAGTATGAGCAATTTCAGTGCCCGCTCCTATCTTTGAATCCCCAAATAGAAACACCCTGTTAGGATGCATAGGATCGCGGCCGCGGCACTCGACGGCCCCCTTTTTGGCCGGAGGCCGACAATTCTCGTTGGCTAGAACCGTTTCACGGCAAGAAAATACACACGATTGTCGAGTCCGTCGGAGGGAGGCCGGCCGTCGATGGGCTTGATCACCGGCTTGGCAAACTCGAGCTTGAGGAAGAAGTTGTCCGCAATGCCCATCTGCACCCCTATACCCGCCCCGGTCAGCCAGCGATTCCGCCGCTCGCCGGGCTGCGGATCCAGCAGGGTGGCGCCGCCGTGATCGATGAAGATGAAGAACTGGAGAATCTCCCCCCACTTCTTCCCAAGGAAGGCGGGGACGTCGGCGAAGCCGGGCGCATTCCAGCGGAACTCGCCAGTGACGGCATAGCCGTTGTCGCCCGAGACCTCGGCCACGGGGTAGCCGCGCACGGTGCCCTGTCCGCCCACGATGAACTGCTCGGTGGCCACGAGCCCCGTGCTCGCCCACTGCCCGGCCGCCTTGAGGAACATCGAGGTCGTGGCCGTGATCTGCTGCAGCCGGGCGACATCACCGGTCAGCTTGGTGAAGGTCCCGCCCGCGCCGGGCCGGCTCGCGTGAGAGTCATTGTCCCCCTTCAGGCTACCGAGGAAGTCGCCGACGCCCTGCTGCAGGTTGAGGGACAGGCTGTTCGCTCCTCGCCACGTGTCGATGGAGTTGAGGGAGCCGCCCACCGTGAATACCCGCAGGCGGTCCTTCTGAACCACCTGGAGCTGGTCGGAGGTGAACTCGTTCTTGAAGTCCTTGTAGTCGAAGCTGGCCAGTCCATAGATGCTCAGGGCCCTGCTCCGGACGAAGGGGTGGAAGGCGTAGAGACTGCCCATATCCCCGGCGCCGTGGACGTCCACCAGACCAATGGCTGAGCCGACGCCAGTACCAACTGCGACATGGGTATAGGCGCCGCCGACCTTCGTGCCCAGGGTGTTGATGGGCACGGTATAGGCGAGGCGCGCCAGCCAGAGGGCGCCCCCCTCGCGCGACGTCAGCCCGCGGAAGGCCAAGCCGTCGCCGATGCCCAGCGGGTTGTTCAGATTGAGCGCGACGCCGAAGCGCTCATACGCCGTCGCCTTCGAGCCGTAGTTGTCGGCCTCCACGCTTCCCGTGACGAGGCGGTCCTTCTCGACGTCGAGAACCACGTCGGTCGTGCCTCGCTCGACCCCCGGCTGGAGCGCGCTCTTCACCTCGAGCCCGGGCAACTCGTTGAGCAGGAGCATTCCGCGTTCGAAGCGGCCCAGCTCAAAGACCCGGCTCTCGGGAGCGGGCTGCACGTAGGACCGGATGTACTCGGGATCGTACCAGCGGAGGCCGTTGACCTCGATGCGGCCCACGCGCCCCTCGAGCACCGCGATCTCGACCACGCCGGCCCGCATTTCCTGCACGGGGACATAGGCGCGCGCGAGGATGTATCCGCGCTCCCGATAGAAGGCGGTGATCCTCGCCGCCAGGCCCTCGATCTGCGCCAGCGTGAGGGCGCGGCCCTCACCCTCCGCGAGCAGGTTGTGCAGCTTCTCGGGTGGGAACACCGTGGCGCCGGTCACGCGGAATAGGGACACCGTGACCCTGTCGGAGTCACTCGGAGGGATTGGCGCCTGCTGGCTATATGCCTCCCCACGCCCGGCCAGCACGGCGAGCACGGTCAAGGCGCACTGAACGGCTGTCTTCAAGCCCGAAGCTGTCATGGCCGCGGTGCACCCAACGAGAGCCCGGGAAGGGGCGAAGCCAGACACCTCCCGGGATGGAGGCTCGAGAAGCGCTTACGATCGATACGTCGTGGGCGCACCATGGCTAGCGGGTCCAGAAACCCGCGGGGTCGCAGGCGCGGACGATCTCGAGCTCGGCGGCCGTGGGCGTGGGCGTCTCCCGGCAATCGGCCGCCGCCCGGAGATCCCAGCCCGTGGCGGCCTTGACGCTCGCCACGCTCTGTCCCGGATGCCAGGACACGAGGACCATCTCGCGCGTCGCCTCGTCGAAGCCGTAAACACCCAGGGTGGTGATCACGGCGGCCGGGCCGCCGCCACGCAGCCCCACGCGCTCGCGCCACCCCGCGCCGTCCCCGAAGCCCGGCGAGGTGATGAAGTCCACCCGCTCGCGGAACCGGTGCTTCTCCTGCGGCATGACGACGACGAAGCGCCGGGCGAGGCACGCGATGTCCGCGGCCCCACCGCTCCCGGGCAGACGCAGGGTGGGCTTGCGCCAGTCGCCGATGTAGCTGGTGTTGAGGTTGCCGTGCCTGTCGATCTCCGCGCCGCCGATGAAGCCCACATCCACCAGGCCCTGCTGGAGCAGGGCCATGATCTCGAGCGTGCCCGTGGCCCAGAGCGCGCCCGGAATATTCGGCGTGTCGCTCATGGTCATGAGCGTCTCCGGGGCCGGCTCGTCGCGGACGATGCCGTTCTCGAAGAGTCCGATGGCCCCCGGGGCATGGGTGCGCTTGGCGAAGGCGAAGGCCAGGAGGGGCAGGCGCATGCCCACGAAGGCGAGGTCGCCGTCGCGGATCTGCCGACCCGCCGCGATGACCATCAGCTCCCGATCGGAGTACTCCGGCATGCGGGACGATCTAGTGAAGCACGAAGGGCTTGGCCGCCGCGGCCGTATAGGGGTGCTTTCGGATCGCCTCTTCGTTGATCTCGATGCCGAGCCCGGGTCCCGACGGCACCTCGACGAAGCCGTCACGCGCGCGGATCGGATTGGTGAGGAAGGGCGTCTCGTGCTCGCCCGTGGGGAACTCGACCGGGATGGGGCCACCCCAGGTCGCGGCCATGTGGAGCGTCGCAGCCAGCCCCGGTCCGAAATAGAACGAATGGGGTGCGACGGGCAGATTGGCCGCCTGGGCGAGGGCCGCGATCTTCCTGAACTCCGTGATGCCGCCCACCTTGGTGATGCTGGGCTGCAGGATGTTGCCGGCCCGCCGCTCGACGATCTCGCGAAAGCCGTAGAGGGTGGATTCGTTCTCGCCGAGGGCAATCCGCGTATCGGTGGCGCGCACCACCTCGGCCAGCCCCGCATAGTCCTCCGGAGGCCACACGGGCTCCTCGAACCAGAAGAGCCGGTATGGCTCGAAGGCGCGGGCCATGGCGATGGCCTCACCGGGAGTCCACGGGCAGTTCACGTCCAGCATCAGCTCGACGGTGGGGCCCACGGCCTCGCGCGCAGCTTGCACCGAGGCGACGTCCGTCTGGTGGAGCTTCAGCATCCCGAAGCCCCGGGACACGAAGTACTTGCACGCCGCGGCCACTTCCTTGGGTGAGGCATAGCGCATCAGGCTCGCGTAGACGGGCAGCCGGGGCCGGGTCGCCCCGCCGAGAAGCTCGTACACGGGCGCATGGCGCGCCTTGCCGAGAAGATCCCAGAGGGCGATGTCCACGCCGCTGATGGCGAACATGGCGAGCCCGCGACGGCCATAGATCATGGTTCCGCGCTGCATCAGGTCTATGAGGTACTCGATCCGCGACGGATCCTCGCCGACGATGAGCGGGGCCAGGCTCTCCTCGATGACATTGCAGACGGCCAGCGGCGCGCCATAGGCGAAGGCCTCGCCTATTCCCGTCAGCCCGGCATCGGTCTTCACGCGCACGACGATCTGCTTGCGCGTGCTCCCCGTCCAGGCGGAGGGTGGGTCGAGAGGCTTCATGGGAATGGCGAGACAGACGGCTTCGACGGCGGTGATCTTCATGCGGATTCACGCTCCATGGCTTCACGCTCCATAGCTTCACGCTCCATAATCGAGAGGTTCGGAGAGACGCGGGGTCTTGACGCGCACGGCATCGAGCGCATCCCGGTCCAGCAGCGAGAGAAAGCCCTTCCAGTCGGCGACGCCATGTATCCAGCGATCGAGCCAGGCCTGCATCCCTTCCACCGTGCGCGAGTCCTCGTGATAGCGCCGGTAGAAGTCGTGGGCGCGTCCGTAGTAGCCCTGGACGGGCGAGGGATAGGCGCCGAAGGGCTCGTGGACGACGGCGGCGACCTTGAGGGTGGGGGCCAGGACCAACCCAGGGTCGGAGAGGATGCGCTCTCGGGGCCAGATCTCTTCCCCGATGATGATGAGTCGCCTGGCCGCGAGCGCGGCCGGCTTCGTGACGCCGAGTGTGCCCCAGCAATGCGCGTGGCCCTCGGCATCGGCGCGCTGGACGTGGAGGATGGCGACATCCGGCGTGAGGGCGGGGATGAGTACCAGTGGGTCACCCGAGAAAGGATCTCGCGCCTGCTTGAAGGACGGGTTCGATTCGACGAGCCCCGAGCCGAGGAGCGAGCGCGTCGGGAGATAGGGCGCGCCCATGGCCCCGGCCTGGAGCGCCGCCGCCATGCTCAGGTTGGAGTGATCCTCGACCGCGATGGGATGCGGAATGCCATGCTCCACGGCCCGGCGATAGTTGTAGCCGAGCCCCGCCGAGACATTGCCCACCCAGGCGGCCTGGATGCAACCGACGCAGCCGGCACCCACGAGCTGGTCGAACAGGATGTCCGAGATGGGACCGACGAGGGTGAGGCCGCGCCGTCGCTGGCGAATGAGCTCGTGGCCCGCCGCGAAGGGGATGAGGCCCTCGAGCGCTGTGCCCATGCAGACCGAGGCGCCATCCGGCACGAAGCGGGCCACGGCCTCTCTCATGGAGACCAGCTTGTTCTCGGACACCCGGCCATATTAACCCGAACCGAACGTCTCGCTTGACAGGCCTGGGCCAGATTTAGTATTCCTTAAGTCGACTTTCGTGCTGCAGTAATTGATCCGAACGGCCACCGGGGGAGACGTGTGAAGACGCAGCTCGCGCTCACGGTCAATGGCGAGACCCGGGACGTGGTCGTGCCCGTTCACAAGACCCTGCTCGAGGTCCTGCGCGAGGACCTCGATCTCACCGGCACCAAGCACGGCTGCGAGCTCGGGGAATGCGGCACCTGCACCGTCCTCGTCGACGGCGAGCCGGTGCTGTCGTGCCTGGTCCTGCCCATCGAGTGCCAGGGACGGCAGATCAAGACCGTGGAGGGTATGGCCGACGGCGGCCGCCTCCATCCGCTGCAGCAGGCCTTCGCCGAGCTCGGCGCCGCGCAATGCGGCTACTGCACGCCCGGCATTCTTCTGACCGCCGAGGTGCTTCTCGCCGAGAACCCCACGCCGACGCGTGATGACGTGCGGGTGGCCCTGGCCGGGAACCTCTGCCGATGCACCGGCTACACCAAGATTCTCGACGCCGTCGAATTGGCGGCGCTCAGGATGCGGGGCCGTCCGAGCCGAGGGACGGCCGAGGTGCCGCAGGCATGAGCGTCACGAGGCGAGTACCAAATGAGGATCGCGTATGAAGAACAATAAGCTTTCGGTGGTCGGCCAGTCGCTGCCCAAGATCGACGCCTGGGCCAAGGTCACCGGCGAGACCAAGTTCGCCGACGACATGGCTCTGCCCCGCATGGCCCACGGCAAGCTCCTCCGCAGCCCGCATCCTCATGCGCGCATCAAGCGGATAGACACCTCGAGGGCCGCCGCCCTTCCCGGCGTCTACGCCGTCATCACGGGGCATGACCTGCCGCGCGTGAAGTTCGGCATCCTGCCCGTGTCCCAGGACGAGGAAGCCCTCTGCCTCGAGAAGGTCCGCATGGTCGGCGACGCGGTGGCCGCGGTGGCCGCGGTGGACGAGGAGACGGCCGAGCGCGCCACCGAGCTGATCGAGGTCGACTACGAGCCGCTCAAGCCCCTGATGTCCATCGAGGAGTCGCTGGGCAGCCAGGACGTGCGCATCCACGAGTACGGCGACGGCCCCAATGTCCACAAGGCCGTCTCCCTCCAGTTCGGCGACGTGGAGGCGGCCTTGGCCGCTGCCCACCTCGTCCGCGAAGATGCCTTCTTCTTCGAGGGCAATACGCATTTGCCCATGGAGCAGCACTCCGCGGTCGCGCACTGGGGCCCGGACGGCAAGCTCACGCTCTGGTCCTCGACCCAGACGCCGCACTATGTCCACCGCATGCTCGCCAAGATCCTCGACGTGCCGGCGGCCCACATCCGAGTCATCGCGGCTCCCGTGGGCGGCGGCTTCGGGGGCAAGCTCGATCCCTTCGCCCACGAGATCGCCGCGTGCAGGCTCTCGCAGCTGACGGGCCGGCCCGTGAAGTTCACCCTGACTCGCGAGGAAGTCTTCTACGTCCACCGCGGGCGGCACCCGGTGCTCATGTGGGTCAAGACCGGCTTCACGAAAGACGGCGCCATCACGGGCATGCATTTTCGCTCCTGGCTCGACGGCGGTGCCTACGGCTCCTATGGCGTGGCCTCGACCTTCTACACGGGCGCGCTGCAGACCGTGACCTACAAGGTGCCCGTCTACAAGTTCGAGGGCGCGCGCGTCTTCACCAACAAGCCCCCCTGCGGCCCCAAGCGGGGCCACGGCACGCCGCAGCCCCGCTTCGCCATGGAGTGCCAGATCGACAAGGCCGCCGAGCAGCTCGGCCTCGACCCCGCGGACATGCGGCGCCGGAATCTGGCCGAGCCCTTCACCAAGACGGCCAATCACCTGACCGTGACCACCATCGGGCTCGGCGAGTGCATCGACCGCGTGGTGGAAGCCTCGGGCTGGCGCGAGAAGCGCGGCCGCCTCCCCGCGGGCCGGGGAATAGGGATAGCCTGCTCGTCCTACATGACGGGAGCGGGCACGGCCATTTACTGGAATGACATGCCTCACTCTGGTGTCGTGGTCAGGGCCGACCGGAGCGGCCTGGTCGCCGTGTTCTCCGGCGCCACCGATATCGGCCAGGGCTCGGACTCCGTCCTGGCCTATCTGGTCGCCGAGGTTCTCGGCATCCAGCCCAAGGACATCCGCGTCCTGCCCGCCGACACCGACCTGACGCCCGTGGATCTCGGCTCGTACTCCTCCCGCGTGACCATCATGGCCGGCAATGCCGCCATCCAGGCGGCCACGCGGCTTCGCGAGACGATCTTCGAGGCGGTGGCGAGGAAGCTCGAGGTGAAGGCCGCCCGTCTGGTCGCGCAGGATCGTCGCGTCTTCGTCGAGGGCGAGGAGGACAAGGGCGTGTCCTTTCCGGAGGCCGTGGTGCTCGCCGAGAGCATGCATGGCGTCCTGGCTTTCCCGGGCTCCTATGCCCCACCCAAGCGCGCGGGCAAGTACAAGGGCGGCGGCGTCGGCCCCTCGCCGTGTTACTCCTACTCGGCCTGCGTCGTCGAGGTCCAGGTGGATACCGAGACGGGCGACGTGAAGCCGACGGAGATCTGGATCGCCCACGATATCGGGCGCGCTCTCAATCCGCTCCTCGTGGAGGGCCAGGTCGAGGGCTCGGTGTACATGGGCCTGGGCGAGGTTCTGATGGAAGAGCAGGTCTTCAGGAAGGGCGTGCACAAGGCGCCCTCGATGCTGGAGTACAAGAGCCCGACCACCCTCGAGACTCCCGAGATCCACACCATTCTCGTCGAGGGGGAGGATCCCGAGGGGCCGTTCGGCGCCAAGGAGGCGGGGCAGGGACCGCTCCTGCCGGTCATCCCCGCCGTCACCAATGCCCTCTTCGATGCCGTGGGCATTCGCATCGACGAGATTCCCATCACGCCCGACAAGGTGCTCAAGGCGCTCGAGCTAAAGAGGCAGGGTAAGACGCCTCGTGTGGGGCCCGAAAAGCTGCCGCTCTTCACGTTTCCGGAGCCGCGAGCCGTGGAGTCGGCCTTTGGCCAGCCCGCGGAAGATATTTCCGTGAGGCCATTCGGATCATGACGGGTGTGCGGTACTTAGCTCCGTCCGCGAGTGCGGTTGCCGTGAGGCCTTTCGGAAAATGATGCGATTGCCGCCGTTCACCTATCTGGCCCCCGTCTCGGTGACGGATGCGGTCAAGCTCATGGGCGACCACGGGCCCGAGGCCATGCTCGTGGCGGGCGGCACCGATCTCTATCCGAACATGAAGCGGCGCCAGTTCGAGCCCACCGTGCTGGTTGGGCTCCGCGGCATCCGCGACATGATCGGCGTGCGGGGCTCGGCCAAGGTGGGGATGACCATCGGCGCGGGGACCATCCTGTCCGCCGTGTCTGAGCATGCCGAGATCGCCCGGAGCTATCCGGCCCTGGCCACGGCGGCGGGGCTGGTCTCGAGCCCGCAGCTCCGCAACATGGCCACCATCGGCGGCAACGTGTGCGTGGACACGCGCTGCAACTACTACAACCAGTCCTATCAGTGGCGGAAGGCCGTCAATTTCTGCATGAAGAAGGACGGCGAGATTTGCCTCGTCGCCCCCGGCAGCTCGCGCTGCTGGGCGGTGTCTTCGTCCGACACCGCCCCCGTGCTCTGGAGCCTGGGCGCAAAGGTGAGACTGGTAGGCCCTCAGGGGGAGCGCGTCATCCCGATCAGCGCCCTCTACCAGGACGACGGCATCCAGTACCTGAGCAAGCAGCCGGGGGAAGTCGTCGTGGAGATCGTGCTGCCGCCGGCGGAAGGCTGGCGCTCCGCCTATCTCAAGCTCCGCCGGCGCGGCTCCTTCGACTTCCCGGTGCTGGGCGTGGCCGTGGCGCTCAGGATGGAAGGTGACACGGTCAGGGAAGCCGCCATCACTCTCGGCGCGGTCGCCTCCCAGCCCCGGCCGGCCCCCGACGCGGCGGCGCTCCTCGTGGGACAGCGGCTCAGCCCCGAGCTCATCGCGCGCGTGGCCGAGGCCGCGTACCGGCCCTCCAAGCCGCTGGACAATACGGATCTCACGCATCCATACCGAAAGAAGATGACGCGCGTGTTCGTGGCTCGCGCGCTGAAAGGACTGGCAGGTCTATGACCTCTCTGGGCGGACGGATCAAGTCGCTTCGCGCGGAGCGCGGGCTTCAGCAGCGCCAGCTCGCCGAGAAAGCGGGCATGACGCCCAGCATGGTGTCCCAGATCGAGTCGGGGCGGCTCACGCCGTCCCTGCCCACCCTCGGCAAGCTGGCCGCCGCCCTCGGGGTGCCCATCGCTTCGCTCTTCGAGACGGCTCGGAACGGACGGCTTCATATCAGCCGCAAGAGCGAGTACCCCGTCGTCTCCTTTGACGGCACCACGGAGAAGTGGCATGTGCTCGGGGCCGGGCTCTTCCAGGGCAAGATCCGCGCGGTCGTCTCGACCCTGGGTCCGCGCGCCAAGGGCGTCAAGACGGACAAGGTCATCATCGATCCCGGCCAGATGAAGCTGTTTTACGTCCTCGAAGGCAAGGTCGCCCTCCATTACAATGGCGAGACCCAGCAGCTCGAGGCGGGGGACAGCGCCTATCTCGACGGCGGGACACCGCATGGCTGGGAGAACCTGGGGCCCAAGAGCGCCAAGGCGCTCTGGGTGATTCTGGGCTAAGAGTAGAGCCAAGGGAGAATCGGCGAGCATGGCTGACGACGCCACGAGGATCATGGTCGACTTCCGCACCGAGCCCGCGAAGTACAAGCACTGGAAGGTCTCAGTGAAGGGGCCAGTGGCCACCCTGGCCATGGACGTGAAGGAGGACGGCGGACTCAAGCCCGGGTACGAGCTCAAGCTCAACTCCTATGACCTGGGCGTGGACATCGAGCTCTATGACGCCATCCAGCGCCTGCGCTTCGAGCACCCGGAGGTGGGCGCCGTCATCCTGACCTCGGGCAAGGAGCGCATCTTCTGCGCCGGGGCCAATATCCGGATGCTCAACCAGTCCTCGCATGGCTGGAAGGTCAACTTCTGCAAGTTCACCAATGAGACGCGCAACGCCATCGAGGAGGCCACCGCCGAGTCGCGCCAGGCCTACCTCTGCGCGGTCAACGGCCCCTGCGCCGGAGGCGGCTACGAGCTGGCCCTGGCCTGCGACTGGATCATCATGGCCGACGACGGCTCGACCACCGTCGCGCTTCCCGAAGTGCCGCTCCTCGCCGTGCTCCCCGGAACGGGCGGCCTGACCCGGCTCGTCGACAAGCGCAAGGTCCGTCGCGACCGTGCCGACTTCTTCTGCACCCTGGAGGAAGGGATCAAGGGCCAGCGCGCCGTCGAGTGGCGCCTCGTGGACGAGGTGGTGCCGCGCTCGAGGCTGGACGAGACGGTCCAGAGGCGTGCCGCCGAGCTGGCCGCGCGGAGCGACCGGCCGAGGAGCGCCCCCGGCCTCGCCCTCGTGCCACTGGCGCGCACCATCGAGGGCGACCGAATCGCGTACAGCTCGATGGCCTGCGTGGTCGATCGCCCTCGCGGGGTGGCCGAGATCACCGTGCTGGGTCCGCCCGCGTCACCTCCCGCCTCCCTCGAGGCGATTCACGCGGCCGGCCCGCAGTTCTGGCCGCTCCGGCTCGCGCGCGAGCTCGACGACCTCATCCTCCATCTCCGCGCCAACGAGGAGGAGATCGGGATCTGGGTGTTCAAGACGCAGGGCAGCGCCGAGCTCGTCGAGGCACATGACCGGGCGCTGCAGGACCACGCCGCGGACTGGCTGGTCCGCGAGATACGCCTCTACCTGAAGCGCACCCTCAAGCGCCTCGACGTCTCCTCACGCTCGATCTTCGCCCTCATCGAGCCCGGCTCCTGCTTCACGGGCACCCTGCTCGAGCTGGCCCTGGCCGCCGACCGCTCCTACATGCTCGAGGGCACGCGCGAGGGCGACGCCGAGAAGCCCGCGACGCTGCGGCTGACCGGCATGAACTTCGGCGCCTATCCGATGGTCAACGGCTTGAGCCGGCTAGCCAGCCGCTTCCTCGACGAGCCGGGGCGGGTGGATGACCTCAAGCGCAAGATAGGCGAAGATCTCGACGCGCGGGCCGCGGGTGAGGCCGGTCTCGTCACCTTCACGCCGGACGACATCGACTGGGAGGACGAGGTGCGCGTGGGGATCGAGGCGCGGGCCGCCTTCTCGCCGGATGCGCTGACCGGCATGGAGGCCTCCCTCCGGTTCGGCGGGCCCGAGACCATGGAGAGCAAGATCTTCAGCCGTCTCTCGGCCTGGCAGAACTGGATCTTCCAGCGCCCGAACGCCGTGGGGGACAAGGGCGCGCTCCGCGTCTACGGCACGGGCCAGCGCAGCGAGTTCGATCGAAGGAGAGTCTGATGGCCGGCATCGACTATACCGAGCGGATTCCCAACAATGTAAGCCTGCACGAGAACCGGCGGCTCCAGCGGGCCCTCGAAGACTGGCAGCCGAAGTTTCTCGAGTGGTGGAACGACATGGGACCGCTCGGCTTCCAGGCCAAGGAAACCTATCTCCGCACGGCCGTGAGCGTGGATGCCAAGGGCTGGGCGCAGTTCGACTATATCCGGATGCCCGAGTATCGCTGGGGCATCTTCCTGGCCGAGCCGGAGGCGGGCCGGCAGATCAACTTCGGCGATCACAAGGGCCAGCCCGCCTGGCAGGAGGTGCCGGGCGAGTATCGCGGCACCCTCCGCCGCCTCATCGTCACCCAGGGTGATACGGAGCCTGCCTCCGTCGAGCAGCAGCGGCACCTGGGCCGCACCTGCCCCTCGCTCTACGACCTGCGCAATATCTTCCAGGTCAACGTGGAGGAGGGCCGGCATCTCTGGGCCATGGTCTATCTGCTCGATGCCCACTTCGGCCGTGATGGGCGCGAGGAGTCGGAGGCCCTGCTCCAGCGGCGCTCGGGAGACGCAGACAAGCCACGCATCCTCGGCGCCTTCAACGAGAAGACCCCGGACTGGCTGTCCTTCTTCCTCTTCTGCTTCTTCACCGACCGCGACGGCAAGTACCAGCTGGCCAGCCTGGCCGAGAGCGGCTTCGATCCGCTGTCGCGCACGTGCCGCTTCATGCTGACCGAGGAGGCGCACCACATGTTCGTGGGCGAAGCGGGCATCATGCGCATCGTCCAGCGCGCCTGCGAGCTCATGCGTGAGCACAAGACAGACGACCTGCGTAAGCACGGGGGGATCGATCTGCCCACCATCCAGCGCTATCTCAACTTCCACTGCTCCGTCTCCCTCGATCTCTTCGGCTCGGAGATCTCGACGAACGCCGCCAACTTCTACACCATGGGCCTCAAGGGCCGCTTCGAGGAGACCAAGAAGACGGACGACCACCTGCTCAAGCAGGCCACGTATCCCGTGGCCGAGCTGGACGGCGAGCGCATCGTCACCCGCGAGGAGCCGGCCCTCGTCTCCCTCAACGAGCGGCTCCGCGACGACTACGTCGCCGACTGCGTCCGCGGGGTCACCCGCTGGAACGAGGTCATCCGGAAGCACGGCATCGACTTCGAGCTGACCCTGCCGCATCGGGCTTTCCATCGGGCCATCGGCAGCTTTGCGGATCTGCGCGTGTCGCCGGACGGGCGCATCATCAGCCAGGCGGAGTGGGACGCGCGCCACCGCGACTGGCTGCCCACCGAGGACGACAAGGAATACATCCAGAGCCTGATGCAGCCAGTGGTCGAGCCGGGCAAGTTCGCCAGCTGGATCGCCCCGCCCGCCCGCGGGATCAACGGCCACCCCGTCGACTTCGAGTACGTCCGGCTCGCTTAGGAGGGCAAGCATGGCGCCCAAGGCGATCACCTCCAAGGAGCTGGGCCCGGCCCTCGGCATGTACTCCCACGGCATGATCGTGCCGGCCGGGGAGATCGTGGTGGTGGCGGGGCAGGTGGGCGCCAACCGCACCGGCGAGGTGGTGGGGTCGGGCGACGTGGTCGCTCAGACGAAGCAGGCCTTCGAGAACGTGCGGGCCGTGCTCACGGCCGCCGGCTGCGCCATGACCGACGTGGTGCGCTTCCAGACCTTCCTCACCCATGCCATCGACATCGACGGCTTCATGCAGGCGCGGCGCGAGCTCTTCCCGCGGTATTTTCCCGGCGGCGTCTATCCCCCCAACACGCTGCTCGTCATCTCGCGGCTGGTGAAGCCCGAGCTGCTCGTGGAGATCGAGGCCATGGCCGTCAAGCCCGCGAAGGCGGCCACGGCTCCGCGCAAGATGACCAAGCCCGCCCCCCGCGCCCGGCGGCGTCGCTAGAGCGATGGCCGCCTCGCCATTCGAAGTGCCGGACCGCTTCAATGCCGCCAGCTTCTTCGTGGACCGCCACGTGCAGGAAGGGCGCGGGGGCAAGACGGCCTTCTTCTGCGAGGAGGCCGAGATCACGTACGCGCAGCTCCAGGAGATGGTCAATCGCGCGGGTAATGGCCTGCGCGATCTGGGCGTGGAGGCGGAGCAGCGCGTGCTCTGCCTGCTCCTCGACACGCCGGCCTTCCTGGCCACCTTCTGGGGCGCCATCAAGATCGGCGCGATTCCCATCCCCATCAACACCATGATGCGCTCGCAGGACTATCTGTATTTCCTGAACGACAGCCGGGCCAAGGTCGCCGTCATCTCCGAGCCGCTCCTGGCCGAGGCGGGCCCCATTCTCTCTCAGGCCACCCATCTCAAGCATGTGGTGGTGGCGGGCAAGCCCGGCGGCTCGCAGATCAGCTTCGACGCCTGGCTCTCCCGCGCTGCCTCCACGCTCGAGGCCGCCGCCACCTCCAAGGATGACGCGTGCTTCTGGCTGTACTCCTCGGGGTCCACGGGGTTTCCCAAGGGCGTGGTGCACCTCCAGCACGACATGGTGGTGTGCTCGGACACCTACGCGCTGCAGGTTCTCGGCATCACGGAGAACGATCGCACCTTCTCGGCGGCCAAGCTCTTCTTCGCCTACGGCCTCGGCAACAACATGTATTTCCCCATGCGCGTGGGCGGCCAGGCCGTGCTCTACCCTCACCGGCCCATGCCCGAGGCCATGTTCGAAGTGATCCACCGCTACAAGCCGACCATCTTCTTCGGCGTGCCCACCCTCTATGCCGCCATGCTGCAGGTCAAGGAAGCCGAGACGCGCTGGGATCTCTCATCCGTGCGCCAGTGCGTGTCCGCGGGCGAGGCCCTGCCCGAAGAGCTCTACAAGCGATGGCGCGAGCGCTTCGGCGTCGAGATCCTCGACGGGATCGGCACCACGGAGATCCTGCACATCTTCCTCTCGAACGCGCCGGGCCGGGCCCGACCGGGCTCGAGCGGCCTCGCGGTGCCCGGCTACGAAGCGCGCATCGTGGACGACGAAGGGCGGCCGGCACCCGCGGGCGAGATCGGCAACCTGCGGGTCAAGGGCGACTCGACCATGGCCTACTACTGGAACCAGCACGAGAAGACCAAGGCCACTCTCTTCGGCGAGTGGATCCAGACCGGCGACAAGTACTACCAGGACAAGGACGGCTACTACTGGTACTGCGGCCGGGCCGACGACATGCTCAAGGTGGGCGGCATCTGGGTCTCCCCCGTCGAGGTGGAGAACACCCTGGTCGGCCATGCGGCCGTGCTCGAGGCCGCCGTGGTGGGCCACGAGGACACGGACCGGCTCGTCAAGCCCAAGGCCTTCGTGGTCCTCAAGGACGGCCAGACCGCTTCCCCCAGCCTCGAGGACGAGCTCAAGACCTTCGTGAAGGACAAGCTCGCCCCCTACAAGTATCCGCGCTGGATCGAGTTCGTTCCCGCCCTCCCCAAGACGGCCACCGGCAAGATCCAGCGCTTCAAGCTGCGCTGATCGCGGAAAACCTTCCGAGGAGTCTGCGTTGGCGCCCACGCCGCAGATGATCGCCCCGTCGAGCGCCGTGTGCTCATGGCTAGGTCACGCGGAGAAGTCGATGGTGGACTCCACGGCTGAACAGAAATGCCAGCCCGTCGGCATCAACTCGCCACACCAGCGCCCCCACGCGGAGCGGCGGCCCCTCGGGAGGAACTAACTCCAACTGCACCGTGGTCCCCGTCTTCAACCGTGCCTTGATTCTGAGTTTCGCACCATGCGTGCTGATGTCCACAGAGCTCGCCAAGTATCGCTTTGTCCCTATGTTGACGAGAACTGGCCAGGACATGCGGGATCGCGGATGTTGCCGTCGGTCTTGCTGTGGTGGAGTAGGCATGAGCACTCCCGGCAATCACGCTGAATCGAGACTAGACCCTGGCGGGGGCTGGCCCTTGCCGATGGACGACCGCGCATCCGAGTCCATGCAGGTCTCGACTGACTTCCAGGTTCCGCTGCCGATCACGATGATGACGGTCGGGTTGATCTGACTCGACACCCGGCTGGTGTGGGTCCTGTCGCCGGTCATGGAAGATCTCTACGAGTCCCGCGGCTTCCTGGGTAGCGAAATCCTCCCTGAGCGAGGCGAGCAGCTCCGGCTGGTCGCGGGCGACGATAAACAGCACTCGAGCCATGCTCCTCCAGATATCACAATCCCGCAACACCTGTCATCGCCCCTATCGTCGCCGTCGGACGGTTGACGCTAAGCGTAGCCATTGCTTGCGATCGGATGGCGCGATGATAACCTAGATTTTAGTCTCCTTAGCCTTCGGAAGGCAGGTGCGATGAAGACCCCACGCGGTTCCCGCTGGATTGTTCCCGTCGCGATTCTCGTGGTTCTCGTCCTTTCCTCTAGCCGAGCGTCGGCGACGTCCCCAAGTGACACGCTGCGTGAATTCTTCAGACAAGCCGTTGCCGTGATTGATGATCCAAGAACCGAAACGCATCCTCAGGAGGCTCTCGGTAAGATTCGGCAGATGGCCGACACGATATTCGACGTGCGTGGGGCAGCTCCGGCGGCTCTCGGGCCTCATTGGGACGCGCGCTCGCCAGCGGAGCGCGCGGAGTTTACGCGGGTGTTCGGACATCTGCTGGAGCAAGCATATTTGACCTGGATCAAGTCCTTGATCGGGGGGCAGCGCATCCATATCCGATATGAGGGTGAAACGACGCATGATGCCGTGGCCATGGTCAAGACGACCATCCAGGCCAAAGACGGACGCAGCGTCCCCTTCGATTACCGCATGAGGATGAGTCAGGGGCGATGGACAATCCACGATGTCATCGTGGATCGGGTCAGCCTCATCGAGAACTATCGGGCACAGTTCAAACGCGTGCTCGCGACCGCGCCCTACTCGGCGCTCATGGCAAGCATGAGGGCGAAAACGGCTGAGGATGCGGTCGTCAAGGCCGGCGTGATCGATGTCGTCGGATCAGCCTTGAGCCGTGACGTTCGCTCGCAAGGGCCCTGAAGGACGAGGATGGGACTCCCTATCCCGTTTGGCGTACGAGGGCTAATTTAGTGATGCGTAAGCGCTTGATCAGTCCGATTCCACCAAATCCGTCGCCCGCCGACCAGGACTGGTTAGACGTGGAGCGGTTGGCTCAAGTCGAAGTTACCTCCGAAGAGGTCGCGCACCCCATCGAGTCGGCGCTACTGCCCGGCGAGCAATCGGGCTGGCGAGCCGCACAACCTGGTAGGCAGACGATTCGGCTCATTTTCGACGAGCCACAACAGCTCAGGCATATCAGGCTGTTGTTCATGGAGGCTGAGATCACACGCACGCAAGAGTTTACCTTGCGGTGGTCGCCTGACGGCGGGCGCTCGTTTCACGATATCGTCCGGCAGCAGTGGAACTTCAGCCCACTCGCGGCCACGCGAGAGGTGGAAGATTACCATGTCGAACTCTCCCGGGTGACCATACTCGAACTTACGATCGTTCCAGATCAGCGTGGGGGTGATGCGCGGGCGTCGCTTGCGCAGTGGCGGCTGGCCTGATCTGCTGCAGTCATCCACAGGAGACGCACACGCGGCCTGAGGCCTGGTGAGCCCAGGCCGTCAGTGTCAGAGAGCGGACGCTACGATGCGAGACTGTGGCTCACGGACCGGTTGGTGACAACTCGGAATCGCCCTGAACGCGAACCGGTTCCGGACACGGGTTCGAATCCTTAAGGGGCCACCCAGCCTGGTGGCACGTCTGCTCGCCTTCCCGTTCGTGGGGGAAGCCCGCGCCGCGTAGAGGGTTCGCATCCCTGCAAGCGGAAACAATTCAGCGGACCGCATTCGACGTCATTGGGGCACGCCTCCGGAGAGAAGTTGGAGAGACTCTGACTCTGCTAGACTCCCGCCCAGCCTGTAAGGAGGGCTCCTGTATTATGGACCCGGCTCGGTTTCCCCACGTCCCGTATCCCCTCGCTCCCGACTCCCAGGCTGCCCGCCCGATGGACCCATTGATGGAGCGGCGCACGTTCATGGCGCTGGTCTCGGGTGGCCTGCTCGCCGCGCCGCTTACCGCTGGGGCGCAGCAGCCGCGGCGAGTCCCGCGACTCTGCTTCCTCACGTTTGATCCAGGTACGGCGCAGTCGCCGTCGCCACGATTCGAGGCGTTCTTTCAGGGACTGCGCGACCTCGGCTACGTGCATGGGCAGACCGTGACCGTCGACTACCTTGTTGCCGACGGCCGTGGCGAGCGCTTTCCAGAACTCGCTGCCGAGTGCGTGCGCCTTAGGGCCGACATCATCGCCGTGACCACGACGCCGGCCGCTCGCGCGGCAAAGAACGCGACGCGCACGATCCCGATTGTCATGGTCGCACTCGGTGACCCCGTGGGGACGGAGCTCGTACACAGCCTCGCCCGACCTGGCGGAAACGTCACCGGGGTGACAAGCATGGCTCCCGGGCTTTCTGCCAAGCGTTTAGAGTTGCTGAAGGCGGCCGCGCCTCGAGTCTCGCGAGTGCTCGTGCTGGCCTACCTCGTCGACCCGATTGCGATGCCCCAGATCGAAGAACTGAAGAAGGCAGCTCCCTCGGTAGGTGTGCAGCTGCAGATTCGCAACATCGGCACTGCCGATGACCTCCCGGCCGCGTTCGACGCTGGTGCCAAGGAACGCGCCGACGGGCTCCTCACGACGTCCGCGAGCATCTTCATTGTTCACCGCGCGCGAATCACCGAACTCGCGGCTCGCCACAGATTACCGGCGATATACTCGGATAGGCTACTCGCTGACGCCGGTGGCCTGATGGCCTATGACGCAAATAGGCGCGGCCTTCAAATGGCCTCCGGCACCTACGTCGACAGGATTTTGAAGGGCGCCAAGCCTGCCGATCTTCCCGTCGAGCAGCCGACGAAGTTTGAGTTCGTCGTCAACCTCAAGACCGCCAAGGCGCTCGGCCTGACGATCCCGGACTCCCTGCTGCGGCGGGCGGATGAGATTATCCAGTGATTCGCTCGTGAAGCCATATTCCGGCGCCGGAACGGGAGGCGGGACCATGTGGCGCCGTGAGTTGATTGCGTTTGCCGGCACGGCATTGTTCGCGTGGCCGCTGGTTGCGCGCGCACAACAGCAGGCCAAAATTGCGCGCCTCGGATACCTGGGTTTCGGCACCCCCGCGGCTTCGGCGAGCCGGGTAGAGGCGCTTCGGGCGGACTTGCGCGATCTCGGTTATGTCGAAGGCAAGAACCTTGTCATCGAGTTCCGATGGTCGGGCACGGTCGAGCAGATGCACGAAGCGGCCGCCGAGCTGGCCCGCATGAAGGTCGATGTCATCTTCGCGACCTCTTCGACCGAGTCCGAGCCGGCCAGACGGGCGACCAGCACGATCCCCATCGTCTTCGCGACGCATGCCGACCCGGTTGGCGTCGGACATGTGGCCAGTCTCGCGCGGCCAGGCGGAAACATGACGGGATTGGCCGACATACAACCCGTGATCACCCCAAAGCGGCTGGAGATCCTGAAGCAAACGTTGCCGCAGGCGACCCGGTTCGGCGTGCTCTGGAGCCCTACCGCCCCCTCATACCGGCCCGTCCTGGACGCTGCCGAGGCTGCGAAAGGGAAGCTCGGTGTTCAGCTTGTGACCGTCAGTGTGAGCACCGTCGCGGATTTCGATGGGGCCTTCGCGAGGATGGCGCAACAACGGGTCGACGGCGTGTTCGTCCACTCGGCCGCGCTCACCGCGCGTCATAACAGCCCGCTTCTGGCCGAGGTCGCACTGAAGCACCGATTGCCGACCATGTTCGGGGGCAGGGACAACGTGGTGGCGGGCGGCCTGATGAGCTACGCGCCGGATCACGTCGACCTGACACGCCGCGCTGCTATCTACATCGACAAGATCCTCAAGGGGGCCAAGCCGGCCGAGCTGCCAGTCGAACAGGCTTCCAAATGCCAGCTGGTCATCAATCTCAAGACCGCACGCGCGCTCACGCTGACGATCCCGCCGGCGCTCCTCGCGCGCGCCGACGAGGTCATCGAGTGACGGCCTCGGGCCGGCCGTCGATCTCGAGCTGCGACGCTACCGGGATCCCGCGCGCCGGCGGTCGCGCGCCTTGACGGGCGCGGCGCGCCGCTGCTAGGCTCGGCCGTCTCTCACGTCGTCCAGGAGGTTCCGTGC
>DASYTI010000009.1 GCA_036002485.1 Candidatus Methylomirabilota bacterium
CTCCGGTCCAAGGGCCACCACGAGATCCTGGCCGCCCTGCTCTACGGCATCACGAGCCAGAAGGGGCTCATGGCGCTCGTGGGCGATGTCGGCACGGGCAAGACCACGCTGTGTCGGACGCTCTTGCGCGAGCTGCCGGACAGCGTGCAGAGCGCTCTGGTGCTGAATCCGCACCTCTCCGACGCCGAGCTCATCGGGACCATTCTCGACGATCTGGGCGTCGAGCGCCGGGGCACCGCCAAGGGCGAGCTGCTGGCCACGCTGTCGCAGTACCTGCTCGCCGCGGGTGGCGAGGGCAAGACCGTCCTCGTGATCGTCGACGAGGCGCAGCAGATGAGCGTGGAGTCTCTCGAGCAGATCCGCATCCTCTCCAACCTCGAGACGGCCACGCGCAAGCTCCTGCAAATCCTGCTCGTGGGCCAGCCGGAGCTCGAGGAGAAGCTCAAGCTCAACGAGCTCCGTCAGCTCGACCAGCGCATCGGCATCCGCTGCTATCTCAAGCCTCTGCCGCGCAAGGAAACGTTCCGCTACGTCGAGCACCGGATGCGCATCGCGGGGTTGCCGGGAGAGCTGCCCTTCAACCGCTCCGCCCTCGCCAAGATCCATCAGTACAGCCACGGAATCCCGCGCGTCATCAACCTCGTTTGTGACCGCGCGCTGATGGCCGGCTTCAGCAACCGTGTCCGGGAGATCACGCCGACCCTCGTCACGAGCGCGGTGCGCAATCTCGAGGGCGGCCGTCGTGGACGCAACCGCTACACGCGGACATGGTCGCCCCGGGGCAAGCTGCGCCGCGCCGCGATCGTCGCGGGCGCCCTCACCGTGCTTCTGGGCGCGGGCGGAGCGGCGGCGTACTGGGGCGGATGGCATCCAGGCCCGCTCAAGCTGACGGGGCGCCTCGCGAAGCCGGCCCCTGTCCAGGCACCCGCGGCGATCACGCGCGCGGCCACGGTACCCGCGGCGCCAGCTTCCCCGGCGCCTCCGGCTCCCGCAGCTCCCGTGCCGGCATTTCCCGCGTCGACACCACCGGCGTGGGCGCCCATGATCGCGCCCAACCTAGCGGCTCAAGAGGCAGGCGGGCGCCCGCTTCTTCCTCCGACGCCCGAGCCCACGGCCACACCGGTCCCGAAGTCCGCGCCCGGCGCGGCCGCGCTGGCTTCGCACGGCACCCCGGCGGCTCCGTTCGCGCCCGCGGTACCCGCCATGCCGCGCCCGCTGCCCGCGCCCGTCGCTCCAGGCGTCGCCCCGCCCGTGTCTCCTTCCGTGGCGGCTTCCGCAGTTGCCCTCAGCGCTCCCATCGACGCGAGGTTGAGCAGTCCCGTCCTCGAGGCCCAGCGCCAGCTCATGGCCCGACTGCTCGGGCTGTGGGGACTGGCGGACGTCTCGACCGATCGAACACTCCCGGCATGGCCGATGTTGCCGGACGGCGGCCTCGACATCGCCGGAACGGCGGCGCGCTATCAGCTCGCGGCCACCTTTCTGCCATCGACGACGCTTGCTGATCTCCGAGCCATAGGGTTGCCCGCGCTGGTCGAGCTCGCCGACGCACCGGCGGGGCGCCCCTATCTGTTGAAGTCGATCGGAGCCGAGACAGCCACCCTCATCTCCCCCTCCGGCGAGGAGGCCCGCTTCGCCCTCAACTCGCTCGACCCCGCATGGACACGCTCGGCCTGGATCGTATGGCGCAATGTCGACCAGCTGCCGCCGGATCCCTGGCAGGCCATGAATCCAACGGTGCTCACCACCCTCGCCCTGCGCCTCCAGAAGCTTGGCTACCTGTCGGGGCCTCTTCCCGGGACTTATGACGGCCGATTCCAGCAAGCGGTGAGGCGCTTTCAGAAGGCAGTCGGGGGCCTCCAAGAGGATGGCGTCGTCGGTCCCCGCACGACCATGGCGCTGTCGCGGGTGGTCGGTGGCCGGTTCAACCCAACTATCCTCGAAGGCGGGACCCAGTGAGCCGCCTGGCTGACCGCCTCATGGGCATGGATGAGCGGCGGACGCCCCGGCCGGGCCTGGGGGGTATCCCCCACCTGGGGGAGTCGGCCGAGCCACGCCGACAATGGCTTATCGTGGGGACTTTGGTTATTCTGGTTCTAATGGGTATTTTCGCCACCGGAATCGTGCTCCGACCCCATCCGATCTCGTCCCGCTCCGTCGTCGCGCCGGTCGGGACGGCAACGGCTGCTGACACAGCGGTCGCCGAGATACCGCGAGCCCCATCCGTGGCTGACCGGGTGGCGCGCCTGGTGCGCGAGGGCACCGAAGCCGCTCAGGGTGGCCAGATGGACGAGGCCGCGATTGCCTTCCGCAAGGCCGTCGACCTGGATCCCACCGACGCCGAAGCCTGGAATAGCCTGGGCGTGGTCCTGGTCCGGGCCGGCGACGCCGGCAGGGGCATCGAATGCTTCCGTCGCGCCCTGCGCGTCGTCCCGGGCCATTTTGAGGCCCACCGCAATCTGGCCGTGGCCCTCGACCGGCAAGGGCGAGTGGCGGAGGCGACGCGACACTACCGCGCGTTCCTCTCGCAGAAGGGCGCCGGCGGCTCCGAGCGTGCCCAAGTGCTCGCCCGCCTCGAAGAGCTCGGAGCGCGCAGGGCGGGCGAATGAGCACGGCCCCCGACCGCTGGGCATGGAGCCCGCTGGGCCAGATGCTCGTCAGCGACAAGCTTCTGTCCACCGAGCAGCTCAACCAGGCTCTGGAGCGGCAGCGCAAGACCCGCGAGCGGCTGGGGCAGATCCTCATCGACATGAAGCTGATCGACGAGGACATCCTGCTCAGGTACCTGGGCGCGCAGTTCCGCAAGGACTCGATCACGCGCCAGGAGCTGGCCGCCCTCGACCCGGACGTCGTCAAGCTCGTGCCCGAGGAGGTGGCCCGGCAATACGGGGTCATCGCCTCGCAGCGCTCGGGACGACGGCTCATCGTCGCCACGGCGGACCCGCTGAATGTCATGGCCATAGACGATCTCCGGCGCGCCACGGGCCTCGAGGTCGACTTCCGGATCGGGCCGGCCAGCGCTATCCAGGAGGCGATCGAGAAAACCTACCGCAAGGCCACCCAGGGCGTCAGTGCCGAGGGGCTGGACGACGCTCTCAAGGTCGATCTCGGACTCAACGTCGGTCCCGCCACCAGCGTGGCCGAGGGCGTGGTCGACATCAAGCAGCTGCAGACGCAGGCCGACGATCCTCCCGTCGTGCGCGTGGTCAACTACGTGCTTGGCCGCGCGGCGCTCGACGGCGCCTCCGACATCCATGTGGAGCCGCACGACGACCGTACGCGCGTCCGCTATCGCATCGACGGCCTGCTCTTCGACCTGCTCGAGATCCCCCGCCAGCTCCACCTGGCCGTGGTCTCACGCATCAAGATCATTTCGCGGCTCGACATCGCCGAGCGACGCTTGCCCCAGGACGGCAGCTTCTCCTCCCGCATCCACGGGCAGGAGTTCGACTTCCGCGTCTCCACTCTCCCCACGCTCTATGGCGAAAAAGTTGTGCTCCGCCTCCTCGAGAAGGCCGCGGTGGTCGAGCGCTACAGCATCGAAAACCTCGGCTTCGAGGCGGAGCAGCTCGAGCTGTTCCTGAAAGGCATCCGCCGCCCGTGGGGCATGGTGCTGATGACGGGCCCGACGGGCAGCGGCAAGTCAACGACGCTCCACACCGCGCTCAAGTTCATCAAGTCCCCGCGGAAGAACATCGTCACCGTCGAGGATCCGGTCGAGTACCGTCAGCCCGGCATCCAGCAGGTGCAGGTGAAGAGCGAGATTGGCTTCGACTTCGCGCGCTCTCTCCGCTCGATCCTCCGCCAGGATCCCGACATCATCATGGTCGGTGAGATCCGCGACCAGGAGACGGCGCAGATCGCGGTCAAGGCGGCCCTCACCGGCCACCTCGTGCTCTCGACCCTGCACACCAATGACGCCGTGTCCACCCTGATCCGGCTCGTCAATATCGGCGTGGAGCCGTTTCTGGTCGCCTCGGCCGTCAACATTGCCGCGGCGCAGCGCCTGGTGCGCAAGATCTGCAAGGACTGCAAGGAGTCGTACAAACCGAGCGCGGACGAGATGGCCCTGTTCGCGCCGGATCCCGGGCCCGAGGTGCTCTATCGCGGCCGCGGCTGCAAGAGCTGCCGCAACGTGGGCTACGCGGGCCGGATGGCCCTCTACGAAGTGTTCGCGGTGGACTCTGAGGTCCGTCGCATGCTGATCGACGGCGCGGATGGAGACAAGATCCAGCGCTACGCGATGGGATCGGGGATGGTCACCCTTCGCAAGTGCGGCTTTCGCCAGGCCGCGCGGGGCCTGACCTCCCTCGAAGAGGTCCTGACCGTGGCCGCGGACATCGACTAGGCCATGCCGGTTTTCCAGTACGAGATCGCCGACCGCAAGGGCGCGGTGAGCCGGGGTACCGCCGAGGCGGTCGAGCAGGCCGAGCTCATCAACCGCTTCCGCGAGCGGGGCCAGGTGGTGCTGTCCCTACGGGAGACGGCGGGCGGCCGTGCCGCGACCAGCGGGATCGGGAGGGAATCGGTCGGCGAGGCCTTCCGCCAGTCCTTCAAGCGGATGTCCAGCGGCGTCAACCTCAGCATCATCCTGCTCTTCACCGGACAGCTGGCCGCCATGCTGGGCGGCGGCCTCCACCTCGTGCGCATCCTGACCGCCCTCGCGGCGGAGTCGACCCACAAGGTCTTCAGCAAGGTGCTGGAGCGGGTGCGGGACGACATCACGGCCGGGGCGACCTTCGCCGACTCGCTGGCGCAGCACCCCCACGTCTTCAACCGCCTCTACGTCTCGATCGTGCGCGCGGGCGAGGTCTCGGGCTCGCTCCCCGTCGTGCTCGACACGCTCACCACCTATCTGGAGAAGACCGAGTCCATCCGGCGCAAGGTCAAGGGCGCCATCGCCTACCCCGCGGTGATCCTGGTCGTGGCGACCCTCATCGTCATCTTCATGATCATCAAGATCGTGCCGGTCTTCGAGAGCGTCTATTCGAAGGCGGGGGCTCTGCTCCCCCTGCCCACCCGCATCCTCATCCAGATCAGCAGTATCATGCGGAACTGGCTGCTCCTCGTCGTCCTCGCCGTGCTGGTGATGGCCGCGCTGCTCTTCGCGCTGTACCAGACTCACGGCGGACGCCGCTTTTTCGACACCTGCAAGCTCAAGATGCCGCTCTTCGGGGGCCTCATCCGCAAGGCGATCCTGGCGCGCACCTGCCGCACCCTCAGCGTGCTCCTCAACGCGGGCATCCCGCTCATCGAGGCCATGGAGACGGTCTCCAAGGTCGCCGGCAATTCGGTCATCGAACAGGCCTTGACGGACGCGACCCAGCGCATGCGCGACGGCGGCACCATCGCCGAGACGCTCCGCCAGACCGGTCATTTCCCGAGCATGGTCACCCAGCTCGTGTCCACGGGCGAGGAGAGCGGCACGCTGCCCGGCATGCTCTCCAAGGCCGCTGCCTACTACGAGCAGCAGGTGGATCAGGCCGTGGCCACCCTGTCCTCGCTGATCGAGCCGATCATGATCGTGATCATGGGCGGTATCGCGGGGGGCGTGATCTTCGCGCTCTATCTGCCCATCTTCAATCTCGGTCAGGCGATGAGAGGCAGGTAGCGGCCCTGGGATCATGACGAGCCCGGCGAGCCCTGCGTACCGCGTATCGCTCCGTCTCTACGTGGTGTTTTCATTGCTCATGGCCGCCGCGGCGGCGGCCAGCGGCCTCTTCATGCTGTACCTGGCCCGCCCCTTTGCCGCCGAGCTCTCCGGCCCTCAGACCCGACAGCTGACCGTGCTGCTCTTCACGGGTTCCGCCGTAGCCGGCGCCCTCGCGGCCATTGGCGGCCTCATCGTCGGCCTGAACCTGGCCGGGCGCATCCGGGGCATCGTCGAGAAAGCGGAGGCGCTGTCACCGCATCTGGATGACGAGCCCGGCGTGCGGAGGAAGCCGACCACGGTGCGGGACGAGCTGGGCGTGCTCGACGCGTCGGTCGACCGGCTCACCCTGTCCATGGACCGATTCATCCGCGACAGCGACATCCTGGCCCGGCTGCCCGAAGGCATGCTGCTCCTCGGACCCTCGGCCACCCTCGTATCCTTTAACACCACCGCGGAGGCGCTTCTCGGACTGTCGCTCGAGGCGTATCGGGGCGAGCCTATCCTGTCGGAGACGGGGGCCCTGCCCCGGTCCGCCGGCAATGACCCGCTGGCCCGTCTGCTCGAGGACGAGGCGGGCGGGCTCGATCCCGTCCACGAGACCGAGGTCGCCATCGTCACGGCCAAGGGGGATGCCTTGCTGCTCGAGATCACGGCTCAGCGCCGTGACTGGGGGCGCGCGGCGACGGCCCAGGTTCTCGTCGTCCGTGACGCCTCGGAGAAGCGGCGCATCCGCGAGCAGATCCGCCGCGCCGACCAGCTCGCCTTCCTGGGCGGCATGGCCGCCCGCATCGCGCACGAGATCCGGACGCCGCTCGCCACCATCCGCGGGCTCCTCGAATTGCTTCAGGCCGATCTGCCCGCGGGCGACAATCGTCGCCAGTACATCGACCGGGTGCTCCTCGGCGTGGACCGCCAGAACCGCCTCGTGGAGAACCTGCTGACCCTGGCCCAGCCGGAGCCCGGAACGTGGCAGGCGGTATCGCTGCCGGAAACCCTCGAGGAGCTGATCCGGATGCTGCCGCCCGATTCCCGGCTGGTGCTGGATCGAGTCGACTCCGATGCCGTGCCGCCCGTCTGGGGCGACCCCTTTCACCTGTCCGAGGTCTTCACCAACCTCATCCAGAATGCGCTGGAGGCCGCGCCCGAGGGCGGGACGGTCCGGGTGCGGGTCGAGCCTCGCGGAGGGGACTATGTCCGCGTCCTCGTCTGGAACTCCGGCGCGGGCATTGCCCCCGAGCTTCTCGAGCGCATTTTCCAGCCGTTCTTCACGACCAAGGCGCGGGGGACGGGATTGGGGCTGCCCATCGCGCGCCAGATCATCGAGGCTCACCGGGGCACCCTCACCGTGGAGAGCGACGGCAAGTCGGAGACCAGCTTTGTCGCCGAGCTCCCCACCACGGCGCCCGTGATGACCGCCGGAGCCAAGCCGTGAGCGAGAAGATCCTGATCACGGAGGACGACGAGGACCTCGCGTTCGTGATCCGCGAGGCGCTCGTGCGTCAGGGCTATGAGGCCGAGGTGGCGCCCACGGCGGGCGCCCTCCTCGACAAGCTCAAGGCCGCCCAGTACGATCTCATCTTGCTCGACGTCCGGCTCCCCGACATGGACGGCCTCGACGCCATCCCGCGCGTCCGGGATCTCGCGCCGGAGACGCCCATCATCGTGATGACCGCCCACGGCACGCGGCAGATCGCCATCAATGCCATCACGCGCGGGGCGTACGACTTCTTCACCAAGCCGCTCAAGATGGCCGAGTTCCAGGTCGTGGTCGCCCGCGCCCTCGACCGGCGACGCCTGCAGATGCAGGTGCGGGCGCTCCGGGAAGGGCAGGCCGCGGGCGGCTTCGATGACTTGATCGGCAAGAGCGAGTCTCTCAAGCGCGTGCTCGACATGGCTCAGCGCGCCGCGCCCACGGACCTGACGGTGCTCATCCAGGGCGAGAGCGGCACGGGCAAGGAGCTCATGGCCCGGGCCATTCATCGGCTCAGCCCTCGCAAGGACGGGCCCTTCATCCCCGTCAACTGCGCGGCCATCCCCGAGGGTCTCCTGGAGTCCGAGCTCTTCGGCCACGAGCGCGGCGCGTTCACGGGGGCCATCCGGGCCCGGCCCGGACGCTTCGAGCTGGCGCGCGAGGGCACGCTGTTCCTCGACGAGATCGGCGACATGCCGCTCGCCATGCAGTCAAAGATTCTCCGCGTGCTCCAGGAGCGACAGTTCGAGCGCGTGGGGGGCACCCGATCCATCGGCGCCGACGTCCGCATCATCGCGGCCACCCATCAGGACCTGGAAAGCCTCGCGCCCGAGGGCAGGTTCCGCTCGGACCTCTTCTACCGCCTCCAGGGCGTGCGTCTCATGATGCCCGCGCTCCGCGACCGAGTCGACGACCTGCCCCAGCTCGTCACCCATCTCCTCGACCGGGCCGCGCAGCGTCTGTGGCGGCAGCCGGCCACCCTGTCCACGGAGGCGCTCCGCTGCCTGTGGACGTATCCGTGGCCGGGGAACATCCGCGAGCTCCAGCACGTGCTCGAAGGGGCGATGGTGCTCTCCGATGGCGTCATTCTGCCCGAGCACTTGCCGCCGGCCGTGCAACGCGGGGCCAAGCCCGCCGCCCCGGGCGAGGCGGCGCTCGCCGTGCAGGGCTCCCTCGACGAAGCGCTCGAGGAGTGGGAGCGGCGCGCCATTCTGGACGCCCTCCAGAAGGCCCACGGTGTCCAGGCCCGCGCGGCCAAGATCCTCGGGATCACCGAGCGCAGCCTCTGGTACCGCGTCAAGAAGCTCAAGATCCAGGTCCGCATGGCGGGGGAGAGCCCGGAGAGCGCATGAGCGGCCTGGCGGAAGGCGTGGCCGAGCTGGTCGGGCGGCTCACGCACCTCGAAGGCCCGGGCGTCGCGGTACTGGCCCGGCTCGTGGCGGTCGCGCTGATCCTCCTCCTGGCCTTCGCGACCTACCGCATCCTCGGTCACGTGGTCGATCGCGTGCTGCGCCGGGCCGCGGGCGCCGATGAGCCGGGACGGGTCCAGCGTGTCCAGACGCTGGCCCCCCTCCTCAACAACCTCGCGCTCTACGCGCTGTCCTTCGTCGTCGCCATCGTCGTGCTCCAGGAAGTGGGCGTGGATGTCCGGGCCCTCGCCGTCTCGGCCGGCGTGCTCGGACTGGCCGTGGGCTTCGGCGCCCAGAGCCTCATCAAGGATGTGATCACGGGCTTCTTCATCCTCTTCGAGGGCCTCGTCAAGGTTGGCGACGTGATCGAAGTGGGAGGGCACACCGGCGTGGTCGAGGCCATCGGGCTTCGCGTCACCAAGCTGCGCCTCTTCAATGGCGCCCAGCGCATCGTGCCAAACGGGGATTTGACGCAATTCGCCAACTACAATAGGGGCTGGGCCCGCGCCGTCGTGGATGTCGGCGTCACCTACGACACCAATGTGCGACGGGCCCTGGAGGTCCTGGAGCGGGTCGGCCGTGAGTGGGCGGCCGAGACAGGGCTGGGACTCGACGCCCCGCTGGCTCAGGGTATCGTCCGCTTCGGCGAGACGGAGGTGGGACTGCGACTCTCGGTCAAGGTCGCTCCGCCCGAGCGCGGGGACGCGGAGTCCGACCTCCGACGCCGGATCAAGGAAGCTTTCGACCGCGATGGGCTTGAGCTGGCTGCTCCCCAGCGGGCCATCTACCTCAAGCCGCAGGAGGCACGGGCATGACGCGGGTTCGCAAGGCCGTCTTCCCCGCCGCGGGCCTGGGCACCCGCTTCCTCCCCGCCACGAAGGCGCAGCCCAAGGAGATGCTGCCGCTCGTCGACAAGCCCACCATCCAGTACGTGGTGGAGGAGGCGGTCGCCTCCGGGCTCGACGAGATCATTCTCGTCACGGGGCGCAACAAGCGCGCCATCGAGGACCACTTCGACGCGGCCTTCGAGCTCGAGTACTACCTCCAGGACCGGGGCAAGGTCGAGGAGCTGGCCCAGATCAAGACCATTTCGGAGATGGCCTCCGTCTCCTACGTGCGGCAGAAGGAGCCGCTCGGGCTCGGTCACGCGATTCTTTGCGCCCGGCCTCTGGTGGGGGACGAGCCTTTTGGGGTCTTCCTCGGCGACGACATCATCGTCTCCCGGGTGCCGTGCATGCGGCAGCTCCTCGACGTCTTCGAGCGTCACCAGGGCCCCGTGCTGGCCGTCATGCGCATCCCCAAGGAAGAGATCGGCCGCTACGGCGTCATCGTGCCCCGAGGCGTGGGGGGCGGCGTCTTCGAGGTGCTGGATCTCGTCGAGAAGCCGGAGCCCAAGGACGCTCCGTCAGACCTGGCCATCATCGGCCGCTATGTGCTCACGCCGGATCTCTTTCCTATCCTGGCCGACACGCCTCCCGACTCGCGCGGAGAGATACAGCTGACCAACGGGCTCAGGACACTCCGGGGCCGCCGGCCGATCTATGCCGTCGAGTTCGAGGGACGGCGCCACGACACGGGAGAAAAACTCGGTTTCCTCAAGGCCACCGTCGAGTTCGCGCTCTCCCGGCCTGATCTGGCCGATGCGTTCCGCGCCTACCTCAAGGGCCTGAACCTGGAGTAGCTCGAGACGAAGGCTTGGCAGTTCGAGCTGAGACGCGGCCCGAGCCGAAGGCGAGGGGAGCGGCGAGGTGAGGGCTGAACAAAGTCCTTTCCGCGCGTGGACTTGCGTCTCGTCGAGGCCCCTCCGCCGTTTGACTTCCCCGAGGGATTCTGGGACAATCCGCCCACTTGAGGGTCGGCATCTCGCGCCCTCCATCAGCATGGCGAACCAACCGAGGCGCGCCTTCCACACGGCATCCGAGCCCGAGATCAAGGCGGGCCAGGTGTCGGATGTCTACTTCCAGCGGACCATCCAGATCCTCAAGGCCAAGGGCATCACGAAGCGCGTCAAGGCTGAGATCCGACTCAAGAGCTTTCCACAAGCGGACTGGACCTTCGGCATCCTGGCCGGCATCGAAGAGGCGGCGGTGCTGCTGGAGGGGTTGCCCGTCGACGTCTGGGCCATGGACGAGGGCACGATCTTCGGCCCGCACGAGCCCGTGCTCGTGATCGAGGGCACCTACGTCCAGTGGGCGGAGTACGAGACGGCGCTCCTGGGCTTGCTCTGCCAGGCTTCCGGCATCGCCACCAAGGCCGCCCGGTGCAAGCGCGCGGCGGGCGAGCGAGCGGTGATCTCCTTCGGGGCCCGGCGCATGCACCCGGCGCTGGCCCCCATGATCGAGCGCAATGCCTTCGTGGGCGGCTGCGACGGCGTGGCGGTGACCAAGGCGGCGGAGCTGATCGATGCCGACCCAACGGGAACCATCCCCCACGCCCTCGTGCTCATGTTCGGCGACACGGTGGAGGCGCTCAAGGCCTTTCACGAGGTCATCGATCCCAAGGTGCGTCGCGTGGCGCTCATCGACACCCTCCAGGACGAGAAGTTCGAGGCGATCCGCGTGGCGGAGGCGCTCGGCAAGGATCTCTACGCCGTGCGGCTCGACACCCCGTCATCTCGCCGGGGCGACTTCTTCCGCATCATCGAAGAGGTGCGGTGGGAGCTCGACATCCGCGGCTTCGAGCACGTCAAGATCCTGGCCTCGGGCGGTATCGACGAGTACGAGATCCTCAAGCTCAACCCTCTGGTGGACGGTTACGGCGTGGGGACATCAATTGCCAATGCCCCCGTCCTCTCCTTTGCGCTCGACATCATGGAGATCGAGGGGCGGCCCATGGCCAAGCGCGGCAAGCGATCGGGCGCCAAGCAGGTCTGGCGGATGCCCGGGACGTGCCGGAACATCGTGCTGCCCGCGGGCAAGGCGGCACCCATCGGGTCAGACGGGCGGCCCGCCGAGGCCTTGCTCAAGCCGCTGGTGGCGGGGGGTAGGATTGTCCGCGACCTGCCGCCTCCCCGAACGCTCCGCGAGCACGTGCTCGAGCAGATGGCGCGCATCGAGCTCACTCCCGCCCGCGAGCACGGGCTCCGCGGCGACTACTAACTCGGCGACGCGGGGCGATGTCGGGCCGGGCCAATCCTGCCCCCGGGCTCACCGCATCGGCCCACCAAGTCGCCCACTAGGTCGTTCAATGGGCGTGCTCGATGAGATTGTCGCGAACAAGCGCGAGGAACTCCGACGCCTCCGCGCCGAGCGGCCGCAGGCCGAGCTGGAGGCCGCGTGCCGAGGCCTCGGCCCCGCGCGCGAGTTCGAGGCGGCCCTTCGGCCGCAGGCGGCGGGTGGTGTCCGGCTCATCGCCGAGGTGAAGAGAGCGTCTCCATCCAAGGGCACCCTCAATGCGGCCCTCGACCCGGCGAGCCAGGCTCGTGACTATGCCGCGGCGGGAGCCGCAGTCATCTCCGTGCTCACCGACCAGAAGTACTTCCGCGGCTCGCTGGAAGACCTGGTCGCCGTGCGGGCCGCCGTCGAGGTGCCGCTTCTCCGCAAGGAGTTCATCCTCGAGGAGTATCAGCTCTGGGAGTCTCGGGCGGCCGGCGCGGATGCGGTGCTGCTCATCGTGGCCGCCCTCGACGAGGCCCGGCTGCACGATCTCCACCACGCGGCCAAGGACGTCGGGCTCTCCACCCTTGTGGAGGTTCACACGGCCGCCGAGCTCGAGCGCGCGGTGGCGCTGGGCGCGCCCGTGATCGGCGTCAACAACCGCAATCTCCAGACGCTCGAGACCAGTCTCCAGCCCTCGCTCGATCTGTTGCCGCGGGTGCCGCGCGCGCACACCGCCGTCAGCGAGAGCGGGATCTTCACCGCTGCCGACGTCCGGCGGGTGGTGGAGGCAGGCGCCCACGCGGTGCTCGTGGGGGAAGGCCTGGTGCGGGCTATCGACATCGCCGCCAAGGTGCGCGAGCTCACCCTAAGATGACGCGAGGGCTAATGGGAGTTCGAGCTGAGACGGGGCCGACGAGCAGCAGGCGAGGAGCCCGGTGAGGCGAGGGCTAATATGACCCGAGTCAAGATCTGCGGGATCACCAATGCCGCGGACGCGCGCGTGGCCGTGGAGGCGGGCGCCGACGCGCTCGGCTTCATCTTCGTCGAGGGGACGCCGCGGTATATCGCGCCCGCGGCCGCCGCGGAGATCATCGCCGGCCTGCCGCCCTTCGTGACGCCCGTGGGAGTGTTCTGGGATCATGCCGCTGGCCACGTCAAGGCCGTGGCGGAGGAGTGCCGTCTGGGCGCCCTGCAATTCCATGGCGACGAGCCCCCCGAGGCATTGGCCGGCTTCACGCTGCCCCTGATCAAGACCATCAAGGTGGGCGGCCCCGCCGACCTCGACGGACTCGAGCGCTACCGCGTGGCCGCCTTCCTCCTCGACTCGCCCGCCCGGTGGAGCGATGGCGAGAGACGAGAGCCCGTCCCGTGGGAGCTCGCCCGCCGCGTGCCGCGGCGCCATCCCGTCATTCTCTCGGCCGGGCTGACCCCGGACAATGTCGCCCGCGCCATCGCCGTGGCGCGCCCCTGGGGAGTGGATGTGGATTCCGGCGTCGAGGACCGGCCCGGGACCAAGAGTCCGGACAAGGTGCGTCGCTTCGTGGCCGCCGCCAAGTCGGCACCCCTGGAGGCCTCGTGACGAGGCGGATCGGCAATCCCTCCGCCCTGCCCGATGCCGCGGGCCACTTCGGCCGCTTCGGCGGGCGCTTCGTTCCGGAGACGCTCATGGCCCCGCTCCTCCAGCTCGACAAGGCGTATCGCGCCGCGAGCGGGGACGCCCGGTTCCGGACGCGTCTCCGGCAGCTTCTCGCGACCTACGCGGGCCGGCCCACGCCCCTCTACTTCGCCGAGCGGCTCACCAAGCGATGCGGCGGGGCCCGGATCTACCTCAAGCGCGAAGACCTGTGCCACACGGGAGCGCACAAGATCAACAATGTCCTGGGGCAGGCCCTCCTGGCCGAGCGGATGGACAAGCGCCGGGTCATCGCGGAGACAGGGGCCGGCCAGCACGGGGTGGCCGCCGCCACGGCCGCGGCGCTCCTCGGGCTCGAGTGCCAGGTCTACATGGGCAGCGTGGACATCGAGCGCCAGGCCCTCAATGTGTTTCGCATGAAGCTGCTGGGCGCCACCGTCATCCCGGTGGAGAGCGGCTCGCGCACGCTCAAGGATGCCGTCAACGAGGCGCTGCGCGACTGGGTGACCAATGTCCGGACGACGTACTACCTTCTGGGCTCGGCCATGGGCCCGCATCCCTATCCCATGATGGTGCGCGATTTCCACCGCGTCATCGGCGAGGAGACGCGAGGGCAAGCGCGGAAGCTGACGGGCAAGCTCCCTGATCTTCTCGTGGCCTGCGTGGGCGGGGGCTCCAACGCCATCGGCCTCTTCTGGCCCTTCATCCGCGACCCGCGCGTGCGCATCGTGGGCGTGGAGCCCGCGGGTCACGGTCTTTCCACGGGTCGCCACGGCGCCGCGCTCGGGGCGGGGGTGGTGGGCGTGCTCCACGGCAGCATGAGCTATCTTCTCCAGAACGACGACGGCCAGATCTCCGAGGCGCATTCGATCTCGGCGGGGCTCGACTACCCAGGCGTGGGACCCGAGCACGCGTACTACAAGGAGCAGGGCCGCTTCGAGTACGAGTCGGCCACCGACGCCGAGGCCCTCGACGCCTTCCAGGCCCTCGCCAAGCTCGAGGGCATCATGCCCGCGCTAGAGTCCGCGCATGCGGTGGCCTATGCGATGCGCGTGGCCGGCGGGATGAAAAAGAGCCAGCTCATCGTGGTCGGGCTCTCGGGTCGGGGCGACAAGGACGTGCACACGGTCGAGCAGGCGCTCGCCGGGAATGGACACGGGGTGGCGGCGGCGCGGGCCGCCTCGGCGGCAGGCCGGCGGTGACCACGACGGCGACCGGGCGCCTGGCCACCACGTTCGCCGCGCTCCGAGAGCGGGGTGAGCGCGCGCTCATCCCGTACTTCACCGCGGGCGACCCGTCCGTATCGCTCACGAAGCGGCTCGTGATCGAAGCCGCGCGGCGGGGCGCGGATATCGTCGAGCTGGGCGTGCCCTTCTCGGATCCTCTGGCCGACGGGCCGGTCATCCAGCGGGCCACTCAGCGGGCGCTCCAGGCCGGAGTCACGCTGCCCCGCGTGCTCGAGCTGGCGCGCGATCTCCGCGGCGACACGCCCGTGCCCGTCGTCTTCCTCACGTACTACAACCCCCTCCTGGCCTTCGGTCTCAAGGCCTTCTGCGTGACGGCGGTAGAGTGCGGCGTCGACGGCGTCATGGTGGCCGACCTGCCGCCCGAGGAAGCCCGCCCCCTGCGACGGGAAGCCGAGGCCGCGGGTCTCGACCTCATCCACTTCGTCGCCCCGACCTCCACGCCCGATCGGATGCGCGCGATCGCGCGGGCGGCCACCGGCTTCCTCTACATGGTCTCCTTGACCGGCGTCACGGGCGCGCGCGCCGAGCTGCCGCCCGATCTCCTGCAGCACCTGCGCACGCTTCGCGGCATCACCACCAAGCCCATCTGCGTGGGCTTCGGCATCGGCACTCCCGCGCAGGCGGCCGCGGTGGGACGCGCGGCCGACGGCGTCATCGTGGGCTCGGCCATCGTTCAGCTCGTCGAACGCTATGGCGGCTCCGAGGAGCTGGTCGGCCGGGTAGGGGACTTCATCGCTTCGCTCAAAGAGCCGCTGAGGGTGTCGGCCTAGGAGGCTGGCCCAATGATTTCCATGCTCTCGCGAGCAGGAGTGTTCCGCTTCGAGCGCCGGCTTGGCCGGCGCAGTACTCAGATTGCTCGCCTCGGACGGCGGGGCTTCCTCGTATGGCTCGCCTCGTACGCGGGGGCCCCCGCCCCCGGCCGTGCTGCGGCTCGCAATGCGCCCACGACGTCCTGCGGCTCGCCCTGCGTCGGGGGGAGGTTTCGGAAGGGGGGCGGAGCCCTCCTCCGAGCTACGTAGCCATGGCCTGGTTCTTCAAGGGCAAGGGAGAGCAAGAGGAGAGGCCCAAGAAGGTCAATATCGCCGAGGGCCTCTGGGTCAAGTGCGACTCCTGCAAGGAGATCGTCTATCGCGCCGAGGTGGACCGCGCCGGGCGCGTCTGCCCGAAGTGCCGTTACCCCTTCCGCATCACCGCCCCGGAGCGCATCGCCTCGCTGCTGGACGCGGGCTCCTTCGAGGAGCGCGAGATGGGACTTCGCTCGCGCGATCCCCTCGGCTTCAAGGACACCAAGCGCTACGTCGACCGCCTCAAGGCGGCGCGCGGCAAGACGGGTCTGGAGGAAGCCGTCATCACCGGACTCGGCCGCATCGCCGGCTACGAGGTCGCGGTGGGAGTGTTCGAGTTCGACTTCCTCGGCGGGAGCATGGCCTCGGTGGTCGGGGAGAAGCTCACGCGCCTCATCGAGCTCGCCGTGCAGAAGCGCGTGCCCGTCTTCATCGTGTCGGCCTCCGGAGGGGCACGGATGCAGGAGGGCATCCTATCGCTCATGCAGATGGCCAAGACCGCCTCCGCCCTCAAGCGGCTGGCCGACGAGCGTCTCCCCTATATCTCGCTGCTCACGGATCCGACGACGGGCGGCGTCACGGCCAGCTTCGCCATGCTGGGCGATCTCGTGCTGGCCGAGCCCCGCGCCCTCATCGGCTTCGCCGGCCCGCGCGTCATCGCCGAGACGATACGCCAGCCCCTGCCCGAGGGCTTCCAGCGCTCCGAGTTCCTCCTCGAGCACGGCCAGATCGACCTCGTGATCGAGCGCCAAGAGCTCCGAGACACGCTCCGCCGCATTCTCGCTTTCTTCGCGGGTCCCTCCCAGCCGGCTCCATGACCTACCGCGAGGCCGTGGCCCGCATCACCGGGCTGCGGGGCGGCGAGATGGCCGGGATGCGCCCCGGCCTCGAGCGCATCGAGACCCTGCTCGAGGCTGCGGGCCACCCCGAGCGGGCGATGACCCTGGTCCAGGTCGGTGGCACCAATGGCAAGGGCTCGGTGTGCGCCATGCTGGCGGCCATCCTCCAGGCCGCGGGGCGCCGGGTCGGGCTCTACACCTCGCCCCACCTCATCGATATCCGCGAGCGCATTCGCGTCGACGGCCGCTCGATCTCCGAACCCGATTTCGCCGACGGCGTGGAGGCGCTCGGCACCCTCGTCGCCCGCCTCGACGCGACCATGTTCGAGGCGCTGACCGCCCTTGCCCTTGATCACTTCGCCCGTGAAGGAGTCGAGGTGGCCGTGCTCGAGGTCGGCCTGGGTGGGCGGCTCGACTCGACCACGGTGGGCCGCCCGGCCGTCGAGGTCGTGAGCCGCATCGACCTCGATCACCAGGCCTACCTGGGCGACACCATCGAAGCCATCGCCGCGGAGAAAGCAGCCATCATCCGCAGCGGATCCGCGGTGTCAGCTAGACAGGAGCCCGGCGCCGAGTCGGTGATCGTCAGGCGCGCGGCCGAGGCCGGGGTGCCCCTCCTCCTCGAGGGACGGGATCTTCACGCCCGGGTGCGCCGGAGCGGGCTCGATGGCTTGTGGCTCGATCTCGAGGGGCCGCGCTTCGACCTCCGGGACGTGCGCGTGGGCCTCCTCGGAGTTTTTCAACCGGGCAATGCGCTCCTGGCCACCACCGCCGCGCATCTCCTTGGCGTGTCCGAAGCCGCCGTCCGCGCCGGCCTTGGGGCCGCCCGCTGGCCCGGGCGCTTCCAGATTTTGCCGGGGCCGCCTCCCCTCGTGCTCGATGGGGCGCACAATCCGGCCGGCGCGAGGGCCCTGGCCGCCTCGCTCGAAGCGTATTTCCCGGGGCGGCGCGGCACTTTCATCATCGGGATCTTTTCCGACAAGGATCAGGCTGGCATCCTGCTCCCCCTCTTGCCTTTGGCTCGGCGTGTCATCTTCACCGCCAGCGAGCACCCGCGGGCGGCTCCAGCGGCCTCAGTCAAGGCTCTGGCCGAGAGACTGCGCCCGGGCCTCATGACCGAGCTGGCTCCCACTCCCGCTGAGGCCCTACAGATGGCGCTTTCCGATCCACTTACCCCCATGGTTTGTGTGGCGGGTTCTCTATCCCTCATTGGTCCGACTCTCGTCCAAGCCACTGAAAAGACAGATATTTTTAGCGAAGGCAACTCCGGCCGCTGATAGGATGAGGGCCTGTGTCTCTAAAAAAGACGCCCAATCCCTGTCTGCCCGCGAGACTTGCGACACGGCTCGGCCCACTGGCCCTGGTGGCCGTGCTCTGCGGCCTCTACCCGCACGCGGAGACCTGGGCCCAGCAGCCTCCCCTGACACTCCAGGATAGCGGTGGCGAGACGAGCGTCGTCGCGGACCGCATCCAGCAGATCGGTGGCGATTCGAATCTGCTCCTGGCCACCGGCAACGTAGAGATCACGCGCGGAGGCAGCCGCCTCATCGCCGATCGGGTCGAGCTCAACCGCACCACGGGTGAGGCGGTGGCCCAGGGCAAGGTCGTCTTCTTCGACGGGCAGGACCGGCTCGTCGGCGAGCGCGTCGACTACAACCTCAATACCGGCACGGGCGTCGTCTACAAGGGCTCGGCCCAGATCCCGCCTTACTATCGCCTCTCCGCGGAGCGCTTCGACCGGATGGGGGAGAGCGTGTACGGCCTGCGCCAGGGCGTGTTCACGACGTGTGAAGGCGACGTGCCCGACTGGTCCGTCCATCTGGGCTCAGGGCAGGCCGACCTCGACGGGATAATCTTCGGGCGCGACGCCTCCTTCTGGGTCAAGAGCGTGCCCGTCATTCCCTGGTGGCCTTTCTTCGCGGCGGCCCTCAGACGCGAGCGCCAGTCGGGCTTCCTCTTTCCCGAGTTCGGTCAGAACTCGCGGAAGGGATACTTCGCCCGGGTGCCGTACTACTGGGCCATCAGCGACAGCCAGGACCTGACGATTGCCCTCGATACCTTCACGAAGCGGGGGATGGGCCTGGAGCTCGACTATCGCTACATCGTGTCGCGCGAGACGCAGGGGCAGATCACCGCCTTCGGCGTGAACGAATCCTTCCTCGACTCGCGCGGCTCGAAAGGGCTCGACGAGAACCGCGGCTGGATCCAGATCAGGCACGGCTGGCAGATCACGCCGAGCATGTCGCTCAAGATCGACTCGAACGTCACCTCTGACGACGACATCTACAAGACGTACGCCGACTCGACAGGCGCCCGGGTGCGGCAGCGGGCCGAGACCAATGTCTTCCTGACGCAGCGGTGGGAGTCGTGGAACCTCGTCGGCCGCGTGTACTGGTACCAGGATCTGACCACCCCGCGGCCCGTGGAGCTGCAGCGGGCGCCCGAGATCAAGCTAGAGGGCCTCCGCCAGCCCGTACCCGGAGTACCCGGGCTCCTCTACGAGACCCAGGCTTCCTTCGTCAGCTTCATTCGCGAGATCGGAAGCGAGGGCGTGCGAGGCGACTTCCACCCCCGGCTCCTCTACCCGATTCCCGTGGCGGGGCTCTTCACCGTGACGCCTTTCCTGGGGGGGCGTCTGACCTACTACAACAAGCGGGTGGTCGCGAGCGAGATCTCGCAGGGCCCCGGCAATGGCTATCCGGTCAGTGTCGAGAAGACGGTCGCCGATGACCGGGTCCGCCAGCAGGTCGAGGCTGGGGTACAGCTGGAGACCCGCGTCTCGCGCGTGTTCAATACGGACGGGGTCGCCGGCATCTCCGCGCTGCAGCACGTGATCGAGCCGCGCGCCACTTTCCTCGAGATTCGCGGCATCAACCAGAAGGACAATCCGCAGTACGAGCCCGGGGGCGGCCCCTCGGTCGGTCTGGATCCGGGCTACGAGGCGCGGACCGGCATCGACGCCCAGAACAAGGCCCACGAGGTCACGTACACCCTCGTCAATCGGTTGAACGCGCGCACGGTCTCGGGTCCCAACGAGGAGCCGGTGCGATGGGAGCTCGCGCGCCTCACCCTGAGCCAGACCTACAATTTCCTGCCCGTCTCCGAGCCTTTCAAGGACGCGGTGGCCGAGATCTTGATCCAGCCCAACGAGCACCTCCGTTTCCGCGCCGATGCCCGGTACAATGTCTACGGCCTGGGTGTCCGGGACGCGAACGCCGATATCAGCGCCATCTTCCGCGACTTCTCGGTCACCCTGGGGCCGCGCTTCAACGAGCAGGGGGGCTTCCGCTTCCTCCAGGCTTCCGCGACCGCGCGGCTGACACGCTTTCTGAACGTCAAAACCGCTAGCTACTGGGACTTGACCAACGGCAGGGCCACGGAGGCCCGAGGAGGGCTCGACATCCACTTCGACTGCTGGGCGATCAGCGTAGAAGTCATTCACCGCTACGCCTCGGACGATGAGATCCGGTTCTCCGTCAATCTCCTCGGGGTCGGTCAGGTGGGCACGAGCGGTCGCGCGGCCAGCCGATGATCCCCCAGATCGACCTCAAGCGGCAGCACGATGCGCTGAAAGCCGAGCTGATGGCGGCGGCAGAGCGCGTGCTCGGCTCTTGCCGGTTCATCCTCGGGCCCGAGGGCGCGGCCCTCGAGAGCGAGCTGGCCCGGCTCTGCGGCGTCGCGCACGGCATGGGGGTCGCGTCGGGCACCGACGCCCTCGTCATTGCCCTCAGGGCGGTTGGCGTGCGGCCAGGGGACGAGGTCATCACCTCGGCCTTTTCCTTCGTGGCTTCGGCGACCGCCGTGCTCATGGTGGGGGCGCGGCCGGTCTTCGTGGACATCGATCCCGCGACCTACAACCTGGATCCCGCGCTGGCGGAAAAGGCGGTGACGCCGCGCACTCGCGCCATCGTGCCCGTCCACCTCTATGGTCAGCCCGCCGCCATGGACGCGATCGCCGCTCTCGGCCGCGCCCACGGCCTGGCCGTGGTGGAGGACGCCGCGCAGGCGGTGGGAGCCTCGTATGGCGACAAGCCGGCCGGGGCCTGGGGCGACGCCGCGTGCCTGTCGTTCTATCCCACGAAGAACCTCGGCGGCTGCGGCGACGGGGGCATGATCCTGACCCCGCGTGAGGACGTGGCCCAGCAGGTGCGCCGGCTCCGTGATCATGGATCGGCGCGCAAGTACGAGCACGTGGAGCTCGGCTACTCGAGCCGACTGGACGAGCTCCAGGCCGCGCTCCTCCGGGTGAAGCTCCGGCGCCTCGAGGAGTGGAACCAGTCGCGACGAAGGATCGCCTCCCGCTACCGGGAGCTGCTGAGGGGGGCGCCGCTCGTTCTGCCCGAGGAGCGCGCGCCCGCTCGCCACGTCTACCACCAGTTCACCGTGCGGACGCCGAAGCGAGACGCCCTCGCCATGGCCCTGGCCGATTCCGGCATCGGCACCGCTGTCCACTACCCGATCGCCATTCCCGATCAGCCCATGTTCGCCGTGGCTGATCCCGATCGGACCTTCGCGCACGCCACGCGGGCCTCCGCCGAGGTGCTGTCCCTGCCGTGCTTTCCGGAGCTGACCGACGCGGAGGTCGAGCTGATCGCCCGCGTGATCCGCGACGCGCTCGGGCGGCTTCATTGAGCGCGCCCATGGGCCAGGTGGGGGAGGACCTCAAGCAGCGGCTCGAGCGGCGGGACGCCACCATCGGCATCATCGGGCTCGGCTATGTCGGGCTGCCTCTGGCCGTGGCCTTTGCCAAGGCGGGCCTGCCCGTGATCGGGGTCGACGCGGACCCGGGCCGCGCGGCGATGATTCGGGCCGGGGTGAGTCCGGTCGAGGACGTGCCGAGCGACGAACTGGCGCCCCTCGTCACCGCGAAGCGTCTGGTCGTGGCCGACGGGATCGAGGCGCTCACGGCCGCCGACGCCATCATCATCTGCGTGCCCACGCCGCTGGGCAAGTCCAAGGAGCCCGACATCTCCCACATCGTGGCGGCCGCGGAAGATGTGGCGCGCATCCTGCGCGCTGGCCAGCTCATCGTGCTGGAGTCCACGACGTATCCAGGGACGACCGAGGAAGTGCTGCTGCCCCGCTTCGCCGCCTCGGGGCTCACGGTCGGCCACCAGTTCTTCCTCGCCTTCTCCCCGGAGCGCATCGATCCTGGCAACCGCCGGTACGGGCTCACCAACATTCCCAAGGTCGTGGGGGGCGTCACCTCGTCCTGCCTGGCCCTGGCCTCCGCGCTCTACGGGCAGATCGTCGAGCGCATCGTGCCCGTCTCCTCGCCCCAGGCGGCGGAGCTGGTCAAGCTCTTCGAGAACATATTCCGCAGCGTCAATATCGCGCTCGTCAATGAGCTGGCCATCATGTGCCGGCGGCTCGGGCTCTCGGTGTGGGAGATCATCGAGGCCGCCTCCACCAAGCCCTTCGGCTTCATGTCCTTCCAGCCCGGACCCGGCATCGGCGGCCACTGCTTGCCCAGCGATCCCTACTACCTCTCGTGGCGGGCGCGCATGATGGGCTACGAGGCCCGCTTCATCGCCTTCGCCGACGAGATCAACCGGGGCATGCCGGCCTACACCGTACAGCTTGCCACGGACGCCCTCAATGACCTGGGCCGCCCCCTCAAGGGCTCACGCCTGCTCGTGCTCGGGGTCGCCTACAAGGCGGGGGTGGGGGACGTGCGCGATTCGCCCGCGGTGGAGATCATCGACGCCCTCGTCCTGCGGGGGGCGCGCGTGGACTATGCCGACCCCCACGTGCCCACGCTCACGGTGGGGAGCCGGTCGCTGACCGCGGTGGACTGGACGGCGGCCCTCGGATCCTACGATCTGGTGCTCGTCCTGACCGCCCATCGCGAGTTCGACCCCGTCCGCCTCGTGCGCGAAGCGCGGCTGGTCCTCGACACGCGCAATCTCACGGGACCGCTGGGTGCCCAGCCGCATGTGATCCGCTTGTAAGGACGGGATGAGCATCCTTGCCGCCGTCCTGAGGTCGCTCCGTCCCCGCCAGTGGGTCAAGAACCTCTTCGTCTTTGCCGGCGTGGTCTTCGCGCAACAGGTATTCACGCCGCTGGCCTGGCGCGCCGCCGCCGCCTTCGTCATCTTCTGCGGGCTCAGCGGGGCCATATATCTGTTCAACGATGTCGCCGACGTCGACAAGGACCGCTTGCACCCGCAGAAAAAGCTGCGCCCCGTCGCCGCGGGCGCGCTGTCCATCCGCGCGGCCGTGGCCATCGGCGTCGTGCTCTCCGCCGCCTGCCTGGCCGCCGCTTTCTCGCTCTCGCCCGTCTTCGGCCTGACCGCGCTCGGCTATGCCCTTCTCCTGACCGCGTACTCGGCCTGGCTCAAGCACCTCGTCATCCTGGACGTGCTGACCGTGGCCACCGGCTTCGTGCTGCGCGCGGTGGCGGGGGCGGTGGCGGTGGACGTGGAAATCTCGGGCTGGCTCCTCATCTGCACCATCCAGATCGCGCTCTTCCTGGCTCTCGGCAAGCGCCGCCACGAATTCCTGTCCCTCACGGGGGAGGCGGCGGCCCACCGGCCCATCCTGGCCGAGTACAGCGAGGGCTTCCTGGACCAGATGATCTCGGTGGTCACCGCCTCGACGGTGACGGCCTATGCCCTCTACACCATGTCGGCGGACACCGTGGCCAAGTTTCACACGCGGCTTCTGCCCCTCACCCTGCCCTTCGTGCTCTACGGCATCTTCCGCTACCTCTACCTCCTGTACCGGCGGGATCTCGGGGGCAATCCCTCCGATCTGCTCGTGACCGACCGCGCGCTCCTCCTCGATGCCGTTCTCTGGATGCTCGCCACCCTCGCCATCATCTACGGCCCGCGATGGATGGGCTGAGCCTCGAGACCGTCGCGGGCTGGGGTCGCCATCCGGTCTGCCGCGCGGCGGTGGCGCGACCGGAGCGATTGAGGCTTCCGCGCGCCGGCCGCGTGCTTCCGCGCGGGCTCGGGCGGTCCTATGGCGACGCCGCGGTGCCCGCCTCCGCCCAGTCCCTCGTTCTCGAGACGGTGCGGGCCGACCGCATCCTGGCCTTCGAGCCTTCCACGGGGGCCCTGACCTGCGAGGCGGGGCTCTCGCTCGCGGAGATTCTCCGGGTCTTCGTGCCGCGGGGCTGGTTCACGCCGGTGAGCCCGGGGACGAAGTTCGTGACCGTGGGCGGCTGCGTCGCCTCCGACGTGCACGGCAAGAACCATCACCGTGACGGATCCTTCGGCGGATTCGTGGGCCGCCTCGTGATCGAGACGGCCGACGGGCGCCTCGTGGAATGCGGCCCCGACCGCGAGCGTGAGCTCTTTCTCGCCACGGTCGGCGGCATGGGACTGACGGGGCTGATCACGGAGGCGACGATCCGCCTCAAGCCCATCGAGACGCCGTGGATGTTCGTTGAAACAGAACCGGCCGCCGGACTGACCGAGATGCTCGATCGGCTGAGACATGCCGGCAAGGACTGGCCGTATACCGTGGGCTGGATCGACTGCCTGGCCACCGGGTCCGGCCTCGGGCGCGGCATCGTGATCCGCGGCCGCCACGCCTCGCGCGGCGAGGCGCCGGGCGTTCCGCCTCGCGAGAACACTCCGCGCGCCGTCCCCTTCGACGGGCCCGCATGGCTCTTGAGCCCGGCGCTCATGCGGGCCTTCAACACGGCCTACTACCGGATCCAGTGCCGGAGAACGGGCGGGCGCCTCGTGTCCCATGACGCCTTCTTCTACCCGCTCGACTCCCTCCGGGACTGGAACCGCCTCTATGGCCGCCACGGCTTTCTCCAGTACCAGTGTGTGGTGCCGCGCGCGGCGGGCGCGCCCGTGCTCTCGGAGCTCCTCGATCGTCTGAGCCGGGCCGGGGCGGCGTCCTTTCTCGCGGTGATCAAGGATTTTGGCCCGGAGTCCGACGCGTATCTGTCCTTTCCCCTCGAGGGCACGACGCTCGCGCTGGATCTGCCGTACCGTGGCCCCGCCACCGAGGACCTCGTCCATCTGCTCAACGCCACGGTGATCCGCGCGGGGGGCCGGATCTATCTGGCCAAGGACGCCGCCACCCGCCGGGAGGATTTCGAGCGCATGGTGCCTCGGCTGCCCGAGTGGCGGCGCGTGCGGGATCGGTGGGATCCGGAGCATCGATTCGGCTCGGCCCTGTCGGCGCGCCTGCTCGGAGATGAATCGTGAAGGCCGTGATGGTTGGTGCCACGCGCGGCATGGGACGGGCCCTGGCGCGGCTTCTCGCCGGCCGCGGCGACGCCCTGGCCCTCCTCGGACGGGACCCGAATGAGCTCCTGACGTCCTCCCGGGATCTCGTGGCGCGCGGCGCGAGCGGACCGGTGCCGACGGGCCATCTCGACCTGGCGGAGCCCGCGGGCTTCGAGGCAGCCCTCGACGCGGCCGATCGCGCCCTGGGCAGCTTCGACGCGCTGATCGTGACGGGCGGCGACTTCGCCCCCCAGGAGACGCTCGAGCGCGACACCGCGCGTCTCGCCCGGCTCCTCGAGGTCAATTTCACGGGCACGGTGGTGCTCTGCCAGCAGACCGCCGAGCGGCTGGCCCGCCGCGGTGGCGGCACGATCTGCGCGTTCAGCTCGGTGGCGGGCGATCGGGCACGGCGAGGCAACTATCTGTACGGCGCCTCCAAGGCGGGCCTGTCAGCTTATCTCGACGGACTCGGGCTCGCCTACGCCGACCGCGGAGTACGCGTGGTCTCGGTGCGACCCGGTTTCGTCAAGACGGCCATGACGGTGGGGCTGCCCGTGCCTCCCTTCGCGGGTGAGCCGGAGTCGGTGGCGCGCGTGGTTCTCCGCGCCCTCGACCGGGGAAAGCCGGTGGTCTATGCTCCGCCCATCTGGCGCTGGGTGATGCTCGTCATCCGGCTGCTTCCGCGTGCGGTCATGCGCCGGGCTCGCTTCTAACGCGGTAAGATGATCACGTATGCCTGACACCGTCAGAGTTCGTTTCGCGCCGAGTCCCACGGGCTCCTTTCACGTGGGCAGCGCTCGCACCGCGCTCTTCAACTGGGCCTTCGCCCGGCGGCACCAGGGCGTGTTCGTGCTGCGCATCGAGGACACGGACCGCTCGCGCTCGACCGAGGAGTACCTCGCCCCCATCCTCGACGTCCTCCGCTGGCTCGGGCTCGAATGGGACGAGGGGCCGCCCGCTCCCGGCTATCGCCAGACCGAGCGCTTCGAGATCTACCGCGCGCACGCCGAGCGGCTCCTCGCGGAGGGCGGCGCCTATCGCTGCCGCTGCACGCCCGAGATCCTCAACGCGTTGCGGAAAGAGGCGCAGGCGCGCGGCGAGACCTTCCGCTACCCCGGCACCTGCCGCGACGCGAAGGTTCCCGCCTCCGAGCCCCACGCGCTGAGGCTCAAGGTGCCGACGGGCGGGCAGACGGTGGTCGAGGACGCCGTACTGGGCACCGTCACCTTCGACAACGACACGCTCGACGACTGGATCCTCGTGCGCACCGACGGCACGCCGACCTATAACTTCTGCGTGGTCGTCGATGACCTGACCATGAAGATCACCCACGTCATCCGGGGCAATGATCACCTCAACAACACGCCCAAGCAGCTCGCCTGCTATGCGGCCCTGGGCTATCCCGCCCCCGTCTTCGCCCACCTGCCCATGATCCTGGCCGCCGACCGCAGCAAGATGTCCAAGCGCCACGGCGCCACCACCGTCGAGGAGTACAGGGATCAGGGCATTCCGCGGGAGGCCCTCGTCAATTACCTGGCGCGGCTCGGTTGGTCCCACGGGGACCAGGAGATTCTCTCGCCCGAGGAGATCGCCGCGCACTTCGATCTCGCCCATGTCGGCAAGGCGGGCGCCGTCTTCGACCGCGACAAGCTCCTCTGGCTCTCCCTCGAGTGGATCAAGATGATGCCGCCCGAGCGCCTGGCCGTCGAGCTCGAGCCCTTTCTCGCGCGGGCCGGGCTGCCCGTCCCTGCCGATCGCGTGCACCTCGCCCGGATCGCCGACAGCCTCAAGGAGCGCTCGCACACCTTCGTCGAGATGGCCGAGCAGGCCGCGTTCTATTTCCGTCCGCCCCCGGCCTATGATCCGCAGGCCGCCGCGAAGTTCTGGACGGCCGAGGCGCCGCATCGCTATGCCGTGCTGATCAAGCGCATCCAGGCTCAGGAAGCTTTCGACCCCGCGAGCCTCGAGGCTCTCGTTCGCGGCCTGGCCGCCGAGATGGGGCTCAAGCTCGTGGACCTGGCCCAGCTCACGCGCATCGCCATCACGGGCAAGACCGAAAGCCCGCCCATCTTCCAGGTGGCGGCGCTCCTGGGCAAGGCGGAGACGCTGGCCCGGCTCGAGGCGGCCCTGACTGCGGTGGAGCGCCGACGATGAGCCATCTTCTCCTGGCCCGGCACGGGCAGTCGGTCTCGAACGCCATCCGCCGCTTCCAGGGCAGCCAGGACGTGGAGCTGTCGGATCTCGGCGCGCGCCAGGCCGAGGCGCTGGCGCGCGTTCTCCAGAGCCGGCCCGTGGTCGCCGTCTACACGAGCCCGCTCGCGCGGGCACGACGCACGGCCGAGATCGCCGCGGCCGGCACCGATGTGCCCGTCACGCCCGTCGAGGATCTCCGCGAGCTTTGTCTGGGGGAGTGGGAGGGGCGGACGGTCGAGGAGATCCGCGCCTTGCCGGGCGATCCTTACGCCCAGTGGGTGCGGGATCCCGTCGCCTGTCTGCCTCCGGGAGGCGAGCCGCTTGCGGACGTGCAAGCTCGCGTGGTCAGGGCCATGGCCGAGATCGCCCGGGCGCATCCCAATGGCCGGCAAGTGCTGGTGGTGTGCCACGGCGGCGTCATCAGCGCTTATCTCGCCCATTGCCTCGGGCTGCCCCTGTCCTCGATCTGGCGACTGACGGTATCCAACGGCTCGCTTACCGAAGTGAGGCCGCCGCGCGTACACTCCGTCAACAACACCCGGCATCTGGCAGCTGTAGTTCGAGGTGCAGCCGAAGGCGAGCCGAGGGCTGAGTTGATCGTTCGAGGTGCAGCCGAAGGCGAGCCGAGGGCTGAGTTGATCGTTCGAGGTGCAGCCGAAGGCGAGCCGAGGGCTGAGTCAGACATCGCCCTGGGCTACCCGACGCCCACGCCTCGCGCCCCATGATCCTCCTGGCCCTCTTCGGCGGCGTGGCCCTGCTCCTCTACGGCATGCAGCTCTGTGGCGAAGGGCTCCAGCGCGCGGCGGGAGGCCACCTGCGGCACTTGCTGACGAGCGCCACGCGCACGCGGCTCAACGCCGTGTGCTCCGGCGCGCTGGCCACGGTTCTCCTGCAGTCTTCCTCGGCGACCACGCTGATGGTCATCGGCTTCGTCTCGGCCGGACTCATGACGTTCCGTCAGTCGCTGGGCGTCATTCTGGGCGCCGACATCGGCACGACCCTCACCGTCCAGCTCCTCGCCTTCAAGATCCAGGATCTGGCCCTGCTCCTCGTGGCGGCGGGATTCGGGCTCACCTTCTTTGGCCGGCGCGGCCTCGTCAAGAGCGTGGGCCAGGCCGTGCTGGGCTTCGGCTTCGTCTTCCTCGGGATGCGCCTCATGACCGAGGCGGTGGCTCCGGTGGCGGAGAGCGGGCTGGCGCGACAGGTGCTGGTGGCGCTGTCGGCGAATGCCGGCCTGGGCCTTCTCGTCGGCGCGGCATTCAGCGCCGGCATGTCCTCGTCGGCCGCGACCATCGGGATCATTCTCTCGCTCGCGAACCAGGGGCTCCTGCCTCTCAGCGGCGCGATTCCCGTGGTGCTCGGCGCCAATATCGGGACGTGCGCCACCGCGCTGACGGCGAGCCTGCGCTCCTCGGCCGAGGCCCGGCGCGTGGCCTTCGCCCACATCGCCTTCAAGGTGCTCGGGGTGGCCCTCGTGTTCCCCTTCATTCACCCCCTGGCTGTCCTCGTGGGCGCCACGGCGAGCGATGCCGCGCGCCAGGTTGCCAACACGCATACGCTCTTCAATGTGGCGATCAGCGCCGTGTTCCTGCCCTTCGCGCCATGGGCCGCGCGCATGATCACGGCCATGGTGCCCGACGACATCACCACCGCCGACAACCCCTTCAAGACCCGCTATCTCGACGACCGCTACCTCGACCAGCCCGGGCTGGCCCTGGGGCAGGCGACGCGCGAGGCTCTGCGCATGGGCGACGTGGCCCAGGGCATGCTGCGGGACGCCATGCTCGTCCTGCGCAGCGACAACCAGGAGCTCCTGGAAGACGTCGAGCGGCGCGACGACCAGCTCGACTACCTCGAACGGGAGATCAAGCTCTTCCTCTCGCGCCTGGGTCAGGAGACCATGTCCCCGGACCTGACCCGCAAGGAGATCGGGCTCATCTCCATGATCGGCAATCTCGAGAACATCGGCGACATCATCGACAAGAACCTCATGGAGCTCGCCCGCAAGAAGCTCTATCAGGGGCGGCGCTTCTCGGAGGCGGGGGAGGCCGAGCTGCTGGAGTTCCACGGCATGATCTCCAAGAACCTCGAGCGCGCCATCGCGGCCTTCGCGGCGAGCGACCGGGCCCTCGCCCAGGAAGTGCTCGACCAGCGACCGTTCATCCGTCAGCGCGAGCGCGAGCTTCGAAGCTCGCACCTGGCCCGGCTCCGGCAGGGGCTGGCGGAGTCGCTCGAAACCTCCGAGATCCACCTCGACGTGCTGACCAATCTGAAGCGTATCTCCTCGCACATCACCCAGCTCGTCTTCCCCATCCTAGAAGAGGACGCATAGGGGATCTGGACATGCCGTTTCCGCGACTCCGCGTGCTCGTGGTGGCTTCCGAGGCGTCGCCCTTCGCCAAGACGGGCGGCCTGGGCGACGTGGCGGGCGCGCTGCCTCAGGCCCTCCACGCCCTCGGCCACGACGTGCGCGTCCTGATTCCCCGCTACCGGGATGTAAAGCAGCAGGGGGCGGGGATGCGGACGGTGATCGAGCGCGTGTTCGTCCCCATCGGCGACGGCCTCGTCGAGGGCCAGCTCCTCGAGACGACGGGGCTGGGCGGCGTGCCCGTTTACTTCCTCGCGCAGGATTCCTACTTCGATCGCGAGGCGCTCTACGGCACCGCGGACGGCGACTACCTGGACAATTGCGAGCGCTTCACGTTCTTCTGCCGGGGCACCCTCGAGGCCCTCATCGCTCTCGGCCGCGAGGGAGCCTCGCCCTGGCGGCCTCAGCTCATCCACGCCAACGACTGGCAGACGGGGCTCATCCCCGTGTACCTCAAAACGCTCTACCGCGATCACCCGGAGCTCGGCGGGCTGGGCACGCTCTTCACCATCCACAACCTCGCCTACCAGGGCGTGTTCTGGCACTACGACATGCCCATGACCGGCCTCGGCTGGGACCTCTTCACCCCGGCCGGCATCGAGTTCTACGGCAAGATCAATTTCCTCAAGGCCGGGCTGGCCTTCGCCGATCTCCTCACCACGGTGAGTCGGACGTACGCCGCGGAGATCCGCACGCCGGCCTTCGGCATCGGGCTCGAAGGCGTGATCGAGGACCGAAGCGCGGACCTCTTCGGCGTGATCAACGGGATCGACTATGAGACCTGGAATCCCACGAAGGATCCCGCCCTCACGTGCCATTACTCCGCTGCGCAGCCCGAGGACAAGGTTCTGTGCCGTGAAGCGCTCCGCCGCGAGCTGGGGCTCGAGGCCGATCGCTCCATGCTGATCACCATGGTCACGCGCCTGGCCGACCAGAAGGGGCTCGACCTCGTGCTGGAAGGGCTACCCGGACTCCTCGAGGCTGGTTGCCAGATCGCCCTCCTCGGCTCGGGCGAGACGCCGCTCGAGACGGCGTGGCAGGAGGCCGCCGCCGAGCATCCGGGCCGCGTGGCCGTGCGGGTCGGCTACGACGCCGAGCTGGCCTCGCGCATGTACGCGGGCGGCGACTGCTTCCTCATGCCCTCCCGCTACGAGCCGTGCGGGCTGGGGCAGCTCATCGCCCTGCGCTACGGGACCATTCCCATCGTGAGGCGCACGGGGGGCCTCGCCGACACGGTGGAGGAGTGGGATGCCCGGCTTGGGACAGGCACGGGATTCATCTTCGACGACTTTTCCGTGGACGCCTTGCGGGAGGCGGTAGGGCGGGCCGTCGCGGTGTTCCGTGAGCCACGCCAGTGGGAGACCCTCGTCCACAACGCCATGACGCAGGATTTCTCGTGGGACGCTTCCGCCCGCGAGTACGTTACCCTGTACCGAAAGGTGCTCCGCCAGTACGGCGCCCGGTCGCCACGGAGGTCGCGATGAAGAAGATCGAAGCCATCATCAAGCCGTTCAAGCTGGACGACGTCAAGGAAGCGCTGACCGAGGTGGGCGTCATCGGCATGACGGTGACCGAGGTGCGCGGTTTCGGCCGGCAGAAGGGCCACACCGAGCTCTATCGCGGCTCGGAGTACACCATCGACTTCCTGCCCAAGGTCAAGATCGAGGTGGTGGTGCCCGACCAGCAGGTCGACAAGATCGTGGCCCTCATCGCCTCCGCCGCCCGCACGGGCTCCATCGGCGACGGCAAGGTCTTCGTCCTGCCCATGGGCGACGCCATCCGCATCCGCACCGGCGAGACGGGCGAAGCGGCCATCTGAAAAGATTCCCTCTCCCCCCTCGGGGGAGAGGGCTGCAGTTCGAGCCGAGACGCTCGCCTCGAGCGACGAGGCGAGGGCTGAGTAAGGTGAGGGGCGGTGGTAGCAGATGATCCGAGGATCAGCGCCTCCATGAACCTGCTCACCGCGGCTCCGCGCGATCGCAAAGCGCTGGCCGAGCTCAAGCGGCTGGGCTTCGCTGACCCGCGCGCCGCCCTAGCCAACCTCCACGCGCTCACGCCGGAGCCGCGGGATGCCGAGCTCCTGGCCCCGCTCCTCCCGCGGCTGCTTCAGGCACTGGCGGAGTCGCCCGATCCTGACATGGCGCTCAACAATTTGGAGCGCCTGGCCGCCCAGGGCGATCGCATCGCGCTGTTCCGTCTCCTCGGCTCGCACCCCGGCGCCCTCCATCTCATGGCGAGGCTCGGCGGCACCAGCCAGTTCCTGGCCGACACGCTGCGCCGGCATCCCACGCTCTTCCCCTGGCTCCTCGAGGGCCGGACCATGCGGCAGTGGCATGGCGACGAGCTCGCCGCCGTCCTCGAGCAGGACACGAGCGCCTTCGAGCGGCTCGACGCGCGCTGGAACGCGCTCCGCCGGTTCAAGTACCGCCAGCTCCTGCGCATAGGCTCCCGCGATCTGCTGGGTGACGCCGATCTGACCGTGACCACCGAAGAGCTCTCGCGGCTCGCCGATGTGTGTGTGGAGGCCGCGTGGCGATGGGCCGAGGAGCGTCTGCGCGAGCGCTTCGGCGTCCCCCAGGGGTCCGAGGGCGCGCCCACGGGCCTCGCCGTCATCGGCATGGGCAAGCTCGGGGGCGATGAGCTGAACTACTCCTCGGACATCGATCTGGTCTTCGTCTACGGAGAGGACGGGGAGACCTCAGGCGGGTCGGAGGGCCGCCTCCCGAACGGCGACTACTTCGCCGCCGCCGCGCGGGACATCGTGGCCGCCCTCGAGTCCGTGACCGAGGAAGGGTACGCCTTCCGCGTGGATCTCCGTCTCCGGCCCGAGGGCCGGATGGGCGGGATCATCCTGTCGCTCGGCGGCTACCGGACCTATCTGGCCGAGCGCGCCGAGCTCTGGGAGCGCCAGGCGCTGATCAAAGCGCGCTTCTGCGCGGGCGACGCCCAGGTGGCGGACCGCTTCTTCGACCTGATCCGGCCATTCGTCTTCCGGCCCGGCCTCGATCCAGACATCGTGGCCGCCGTGCGAGGCATGAAGCGCCAGATCGACCGATCGCTCAGCGGCAAGGGCATCGAGCGTCGCCACGTCAAGCTCGGGCGCGGGGGCATCCGCGAGGTCGAGTTCCTCGTCCAGGCCCTCCAGCTCCTCTACTCGGGCGATGATTCCTGGCTGCGCGAGCGGAACAGCCTGCGCGCGATCTTCCGGCTCACGGAGCGCGGCTACCTCTCGCAGTCCCTCGGCCGCTTCCTGGGCGACGCCCTCGTCTTTCTGCGCACCGTCGAGCACCGGCTGCAGATCGTCAACGAGTTCCAGACTCACACGCTTCCCGAGGACCCCGTGGCGCTGGGCCGGCTGGCCCGGCGGCTCGGCTCCACGCTTCCTCCCGCAGCGGCCCGCCGCGCCTTCGAGGCTGAATACCGGCGGGTCACCGACGGCGTGCACCAGGCCTTCGCCGCCTTCTTCGCCGCGCCACCCGAGGCAAAGGAGTCGGCCCCTCGGGTCCCCACGTACACGGCCCTCAAGGCCACCGGCTTCGTCGATCCCGACCGCGCGCGCCAGAACCTGCGGCTCGTCCTCGAGGGGCGGCCTCTCGTCCCCTACGTCGAGCCCATGCGACGCGCCATCCGGACCATGTTCCCCGTGCTCCTCGACGCGCTCTGGCAGAGCCCCGACCCGGATGAGGCGCTCAATCAGTTCGAGCGCTTCATCGCCGCGGCGGGACCGCGCACGGCGTATCTCGAGCTCCTGGCCGATCGTCCCCACCTGCACACGAATCTCGTCAAGCTCTGCGCTCGTGGCGAGCTCCTGACCCAGCTCCTGCTGACGCAGCCGGAGCTGCTGAGCCGGCTGGCCGATCCTGCCACCTTCGCGGCACCGAGACGGCGGGCGGACTTCCGACGCGCGCTGGCCCCTGCGCTGGCTCCGGCGCTGGCGCTGCCCGAGCGCATGGACCGGCTGCGCCGGCTCAAGCAGGCCGAAGAGCTGGGCATCATCTGGCGGCTGCTTCTTGGAGTCACCGATGCCGATCGCTTCTCTCGGGAGATGACGGCGCTGGCGGAAGCGGCGCTGGCCGCGGGCTGGCTCATGGCCCTCGACCAGGCGGCGGCGACCCTCGGCGTCCCCGTGGATTCCGCTGGGCGGCTCGTCCCCGCCAGCGTCATCGGGCTCGGCAAGTTCGGTGGACGCGAGCTGTCGACAGGCTCCGACCTCGATCTCTTCGTGATCTACGGTGGGGCGGGGGAGACGGACGGCCCCGAGCGCGTCGAGGCCCACGTGTTCTACGACCGCGCCGTCGAGGCTCTCTCCTCGATCCTGGGCGACGTCACCGCGGCCGGCGTGGTCGTGCCCGTGGACCTGCGCCTTCGTCCCGGATCCAAGGGCAGCGGCTTCGCCTCGAGCCTGGAGGCCCTCGGCCAGTACTACCGCGAATGGGCGGACCCGTGGGAGCGCCAGACGCTGACGCGCGCACGCCTCGTGGGCGGCGATCCGCGCCTCGGGCGGTCCGTGCGCCAGGCCATCCAGGCCCTCGTGTACGGACCCGAGGCGCCTCCGCCGGACCTCAAAGAGATGCGCGCGCTCCGGGGACGCATGGAAAAGGAGCTCGGCAAGGAGACGCCGGGGCGCCTGCACGTCAAGTTCGGCCGCGGGGGGCTCGTGGACGTCGAGTTCATCACCCAGGCCATCCAGATGCGCCACGGGCGTGAGCATCCGGCGATACGCAGCCCGCACACGGTGACGGCGCTGCGGGCGATCGGAGGGTCAGGACTCCTGCCGGCGGAAGAGGCCACGCAGCTCGCGGACAACTATCGATTCCTCCGTCGCGTCTCGGCGGATCTCCGTCTCTTCGGAGCGCGCCCCAGCGACACGATCGAGCTGGCCGGGCCCATCCCGGCACGGCTCGCCAAGAGCCTCGAGTACCCCTCGCGCAAGGAATTCCTCGACGACTACCGGCGCCGCACCGCGTGGGTGCGCGAGCTCTACCATCGCGTGGTGCTGCCCGGCTGACCGCAGGCACTGGGTCAATTTACTTCGCCAGATCCACTCAGCCCTCGCCTCGCGGCTGCGCCGCTCGGCTCGAACTGCCACGTTGCGAGCGGGCCGGCAACCCTCAACGTACGTCAATTCAGCCCTCGCCTCGTGGCTGCGCTGCTCGGCTCGAACGGCCACGTACGCCTCGGGCTGCCGGCCCGCTCGCTCCTCGTCTGGCTCGCAACTTGCCCCAGTGCCACTGCCAAGACTGACCCACAGCGGACAGCACTGTCCCGGCACGGGACTCGCGGGCTGTGTAACAATTAGGCGGTATGAACGCCCGCCTGTTCGTCGTGGACGGCCCCGGATATCTTTACCGCGCGTATCACGCGCTGCCCTATCTTTCGAACTCGAAGGGCCAGCCCTCCAACGCCGTCTTCGGCATGTCCACGATGCTCTGGAAGCTCCTCCGTGATGAGAATCCGGAGTACGCCGCCGTGGCCTGGGACCCGCCGGGGCCGACGTTCAGGGAAGCGAAGCTGCCGACCTACAAGGAGACGCGTCCCGGGATGCCGGACGACCTCCGGAGCCAGATCGCCCTGGTGATGCGCGTCTTCGAGGCGCTCCGGTTGCCGCTTCTGGAAGTGCCGGGCTTCGAGGCCGATGATGTGCTGGGCACCCTGGTGGAGCGCATGAAGAGCGAGCCGGTCGAGATGGTCCTCGTCACGAGCGACAAGGACATGCTCCAGCTCGTGAGCCCGCGTGTCCGCGTCCTCTCGGCCAACGCCCGGGGGGAGCCCGTGTGGTACGACGGGGCGGCCGTCACCGCCAAGTGGGGCGTGACCCCAGAGCAGATTCCTGACCTGCTGGCGCTGATGGGCGACAGCATCGACAACATCCCCGGCGTGCCGGGGATCGGAGAGAAGACGGCCGTCAAGCTCATCAGCCAGTTCGGCGGCGTGTCGCGGCTCTACGAGAACCTCACCCTCGTGCCCGGCAAGCTCCGCGAGGCGCTGGCCGCGAACCGCCAGGCCGCCCTTCTCTCGCGCGAGATCGCCACCGTGAGCACGCGGGTGCCCATCGCGCAGAGTCTCGAGGACTTCCGCCGCCAGGAGCCCGACTGGGAGCGGCTGCGGGCGCTCTGGAGCGAGCTCGAGTTCCACACGCTCATCCGCCAGCTTCCCGCCTCGGCCACGCCCGAGATCACCGCGGAGGCGCTCCCGAGCCTGACGGGACCCGAGGCGCTCGAGCGCTGGCTCGCCGATGTCCCCGCCGATGCGCCCGTCGCCGTGGACTGGGTGGGGGAAGGCTCGCCGCCCGAACCCGCCCTCGGAGCCCTCGGCCTCTTTCATCCGGCGGCGGGCGCCGCGGTCTTGACCCTCGGAACGGTGGCGCCCGACTTCGGCGGCCGTCGCCTCATCGGCCATGACGTCAAGCCGGTGATCGAGTGGTGGCTGTCCCGCGGCGGGATCGTTCCGGTCTTCGAGGACACGGCCGTGGGCGCCTACCTGCTCAATCCTGCCCGCACGAGCTACAAGCTCGACGAGGTCTGCGCCGAGCTGCTGGGCGAAGGGCCGGGCCTCGCCGCCCCCGGGACGCGCGCCCGCTGGGTGTGGCAGCTCTGGGAGATGCTGCCGCGCGCGCTCAACGAAGTCGGTCTCGACGCGCTCTACGACGATCTCGAGCGCCCGCTCGTGCCCGTGCTCGCCCTCATGGAGCGCCACGGCATCCGGGTCGACCCCGCGCGGCTCGAAGAATTCTCCAAGGAGCTCGACGGCACCCTCGTCGGTCTCACGCGCCAGATTTACTCGCTGGCGGGCGGCGAGTTCAATATCGGCTCGCCCAAGCAGCTGGCCCAGGTGCTCTTCGCGAAGCTCAAGCTGCCGCCCGTCAAGAAGACCAAGACGGGCTATTCCACCGATGCCGACGTCCTGGAGCAGCTCGCCCTCGGCCACGAGCTGCCCGCCAAGATCATCGAGCACCGCACGCTCGCCAAGCTCAAGTCCACCTACGCCGATGCCCTGCCGGGGCTGATCCATCCGTCCACCGGCCGCATCCACACCTCCTTCAATCAGCTCGTCGCGGCCACGGGCCGGCTGTCCTGTCTTCCCGCGGGCGCTCTAGTAAACACCCAGAGTGGACTTGTGGGCATCGAAGACGTCCGCCCAGGGGATTTCATACGCACGGCGCGTGGTCCGCGCCGTGTGCTCGCTTCCGAACAGACAGGCGTGAAATCTGTCGTGGCGATTGTCCTTTCCACGGGAGTGGTATTCCGCTGTAGTCCTGATCATAAGCTGCGGAGCCTGGGTCAGTGGGTCGAAGCGTCCGCGTTGAAGCCCGGCGATCCTCTCTACATGAGCTTCACTGCGGGGTTGTTCGGTTCTTCGATCGAGTTTGAAGTGGAACCGACTGCAGCCTATCGCACGCGCAAGACGCCTTCTCTGCCCACCGGCTGGAGCCAGGATCTCGCCGAGTTAGTTGGATACGCGATGGCCGATGGCCACATCGCGCACAGCAACTACAATGGAAAGCCAGCCCAACTAGTCCTTGCCTTTGACTGGCATGACGAGGATCTGGTTCGGCATTTCACTCATGTCATCCGTGAGTTGTTCGGAAAGACGCCGACTTTCCGAAGGACTCGAACGTGCCCGATCTTGATGCTGTCGAGCATGGACGTGTGCGGCCTCTTAGAGCAGCTCGGGGCGGGCGGTACCTCGAAGGTCATTCAAGTGCCTCCCGGACTGTTCAGTGCGCCAAGAGAAATCGCGGCTTCATTCCTCCGTGGATACTTTGAGGGGGATGGAACGGCTTCCCGTGCTCTTTCGGTGCGGTCGGTGTCACGCGACATGCTGGAAGGAGTTCACCACCTTCTAAGTCTGTTTGGAATACCGTCGAGCATCGCGGATGGCAGGGACGATCCACGTGGATACGCGCCGCGCCACACCTTGTTTGTGCTGGGGGACAGATTCAAGCGCACGTTTCGCGACCAGATTGGGTTCATCTCTGCCAAGAAGCGAGGTCAACTCGATCGGCTGCTCAGCAAACCCACTGAGAGGAGCACGGCGGAAGTTCTAACTCTTCCCAATCCTCACGAGATCCTGAGCAGCAAGTCGACGTTGTATGACTGCGAGAGGCGTTCAGACGGGAAAGGTCTCCCGGCTCTCTACGTCTTTGTCCATAGATTCGCCGCGGGTCGAACTACCTGCACGCTGCGTCGAGCCGAGTCGATCATAAGCGCTCTGAAGACGGGCGACACTGATGTGCCTGAATTCCTGGACGAGGCGGTATCTCGGCAGTACTTCGAGGTCGCGGCGCGATCTGTGTCCTGGGAGCCACCGGTGCCCATGTACGACATCGCTGTCGAGGGCGAGGAGTACATTGCGGACGGCATTGTGGTTCACAATTCGTCGGCGCCCAACCTCCAGAACATCCCGATCCGGACGGAGCTCGGTCGTCGCATCCGCGCGGCCTTCCTGCCCGAGCCCGGCTGGCGCTTCCTCGCCGCGGACTACTCGCAGATCGAGCTCCGCATCCTGGCCCACGTCTCGGGCGAGGAGAGCCTCATCGCCGCCTTCCGCGCGGGCGAGGACATTCACCAGCGCACGGCCGCCGAGGTCTTCGGGGTCGAGGTCACCGCGGTCGTGGCCGAGCAGCGCGCCATCGCCAAGACCACCAACTTCGCCGTGATCTACGGCGTCACCGCCTTCGGCCTGTCGAACCAGCTATCTTTCACTCCCAAGCAAGCGCAGGAGTTTCTCGACCGGTTCTTCGGGCGCCACGCGAAGGTCAAGGCCTATCTCGAGCGCACGGTGGCCGAGGGGCGCCAGCGCGGCTTCGTGCAGACGCTGCTGGGCCGCCGACGGTACATCCCGGAGCTCCAGAGCGGCAATCCCAACCTCCGCGGCTTCGCCGAGCGCATGGCGACCAACGCGCCGATCCAGGGCACCGCGGCCGACCTCGTCAAGATCGCCATGGTGCGGATGGCCAAGGCCCTCGCGGAGGGCGGGTTCAAGGCGCGGATGCTCCTTCAAGTGCACGATGAATTGCTCTTCGAGGCGCCGGAGGACGAGCTGGCCCGGCTCGAGGCGCTGACCCGTGAGGTGATGGAGTCGGCCATGGCTCTCGACGTGCCGCTCAAGGTGGACATCAAGACCGGAGCCGACTGGGAACAGGCGTGAGGCGCTTCCTGCTCGTCGGCCTCACGGGCAGCATCGCCACGGGCAAGAGCACGGTCAGCCAGATGTTCGCGCACCTGGGCGCGCGCGTCATCGACGCCGATCTCCTGGCGCGGGAGGTGGTCATGCCCGGCCAGCCCGCCTATACGAAGATCGTCGAGGAGTTCGGCCCGGGTATAGTCCAGGAGGACGGGCACCTGGACCGCAAGGCCCTCGGCGCCATCGTCTTTGCCGATGCCGCCAAGCGCAAACGGCTCGAGGAGATCACGCATCCGGCCATACGCCTCCGCCAGCAGCGCATCCTCTCCGTCCTCGAGGAGGAAGGCCACGAGGGCATCGTCATCTGGGACGTGGCCTTGCTCTTCGAGTCGGGCGGGGTGTCCCGGATGGATCGCGTGGTCGTCGTCTACGCCGATCCCGAGACCGAGCTGATCCGCCTCATGACGCGCGACGGCCGCCCCGAGGCCGAGTGCCGCGCCCGGATCGCGAGCCAGATGCCCGTGGCCGACAAGGCCAAGCGCGCCGACTACGTCATCGACAATTCCGGCACGCGCGCCGAGACCGAAGGGCAGGTGCGGGCGGTCTACGCCTCGCTCCTCGCCGAGCTCAAGAGCAGGCTCACGGCGTGAGCCCGCGCCGCAACGCGCGCGCGCTGGCTCCCCGTCCCGCGCGCCGCGCGGCTTCCGGTAAGACGCGCGCGCTCGGCCAGCACTTTCTCCTCGACGAGACCGTGTCCGAGCGCATGGTCGCGCTCGTTCAGCCGACCTCGCGAGACCTGGTGGTCGAGATTGGGCCCGGTCAGGGAGCCCTGACAGGACGCCTGGCCAGAGCCGCGGGGAGACTGGTGGCCCTCGAGGTGGATCACGCGCTGGCCTCCGCGCTCCGTGAGCGTTTCGCGGGGGTCTCCCATGTCGAGATCCGCGACGCCGATGCCCGCACGTTCGACTACGCGAGTATGGCTGGGCTCAAGCCGGAGGCCGGCGGCCGCGTCATCGTGGCCGCCAATCTCCCTTACAGTGTGGCCAAGCCCATCCTCCAGGCCCTGGTCGACGCCGGACCGGTCGTGGACGAGATGGCCCTCATGCTCCAGAAGGAAGTGGCCCAGCGCATCGAGGCGTCGCCGGGCGGAAGGACCTACGGCAGCCTCTCCGTCTTGACCCAGGTGTCGTGCGAGTCGCATCTGGTCTTCACGGTGCCGCCCGGCGCCTTCAGGCCGCCGCCTCAGGTGGATTCCGCCGTGGTGCATCTGCGTCGCCGCCCCGAGCCTCTGGTGCCCGCGGCTGAGGGCGCGCGCTTTCGTATGGTCGTGCTGGCGGCCTTCAGCCAGCGCCGGAAGAACCTCGCCAATGCCCTGGCGGCGGGACTTGGGATCGCGGCCGAGCGCGCGCGCTCCCTCTGCGATTCGGCCGACGTGGATCCTGGCCGGCGGGCGGAAACCCTCACCATCGCGGAGTTTGCCAGGCTGGCGCGGACGCACGGCTGACGCCTCGCTTTTTCGCCGCCACGGCGCGTGGTGATACCATGAATGCGCCGCCGTGAGCACTATTTACAGGCCTTCACCGGTCCCCATCGATGTTCCCGCCGAGCCCGCCGTCCGCCTCATCCCGCTGGGCGGGCTGGGTGAGATCGGGCTCAACATGATGCTCGTCGAAACGGGTGATGACATCATCGCCGTGGACTGCGGCCTGCTCTTTCCCGATGATGAGATGCCGGGGGTCGACTATGTCATCCCGGACTGGACCTATCTCCGCGAGCAGCGCGCCCGCTTTCGCGCCGTCGTCCTGACCCATGGCCACGAGGACCATGTCGGCGCCCTCGCTTACCTCCTGCGCGAGTTCGACGTGCCGGTCTACGGAACCCCGCTCACCCTCGCCATCGCCCGCCACCGGCTGACCGAGCTGGGCGCCCTCGCGAGCGCGGATCTCCGGCCCTATCAGCCGGGCGACGAGATCCGGGTGGGCGGGCTCGTGGTCGAGCCCATCCGGGTGACGCATTCCATCGCCGACGGCATCGGGCTCGCCATCGAGACGCCGGTGGGCACCGTGATCCACACGGGTGACTTCAAGCTCGACGAGCACCCGGTGGACGCCGCGCAGCCCGACTACGCGCGGTTCCGTGCCCTGGGGAATCGCGGGGTCCTCGCCCTCTGCTCGGACTCGACCAATGCCGGCCGCCCCGGGCGCACCGGCTCGGAGACGGAGGTGGGGGCGGCCCTCGAGGGCCGCTTCGCCGAGGCGCACGGACGAATTCTCGTTGCCACCTTCGCGTCACACATCCACCGGATCCAGCAAGTGCTCAATCTGGCCGCCGCCTCCTCGCGCAAGGTCGCCCTGCTCGGGCGCAGCATGGTCGCCAATGTCGCCGTGGCCTCCGAGCTCGGCTACCTCAAGGTGCCGGACGGGCTCCTCGTCTCTCTCGAGGAACTGGGAGAGCTGCCCGCGCGCCGGCAGGTGATCCTGTCGACGGGCAGCCAGGGCGAGACCCATTCCGCCGTCTCCCTCATCGCCGCGGGAGAGCACAAGGACGTCTCGGTGGGCGCGGGCGACCTCGTGATCTTCTCCTCGCGCGTCATTCCGGGCAATGAGCGCGTCATCGGACGCGCGATCAATGCCCTCCTCCGCCTTGGCGCCGAGGTGCTGTGGGAGGACGTGGCCTTCGTTCATGTCTCGGGCCATGCCAGCCAGGAGGATCTGAAGCACATGCTCGCGCTCACGCGCCCGCGGTACTTCATGCCCGTGCACGGCGAGTACCGTCATCTTCTCCAGCACGCCCGCCTCGCCGAGAGCGTGGGTATTCCCCGTGACCGCGTCTTCCTCGTGGAGGACGGGGTGGGCCTCGAGCTCTCGAAATCTGGCGCCCGCGTGCTCACGGGGTACCCGACCGGACGAATCTTCGTGGACGGCAAGGGTATCGGCGATGTGGGGCAGGTGGTGTTGCGGGACCGCCAGCTCCTGGCCGAGGCGGGGATGGTCGTGGTCGCCCTCACCATAGACAAGATCTCGGGCTCGGTGGTGGCGGGACCCGAGATCGCCTCTCGCGGGTTCGTCTACATGAAGGACTCCGACGAGCTGATGGAAGAGGTCAAGCGCGCCGTCCGCGAAGCGCTGGCGGCCCGAGAGGAGCCCGAGGTGATCGATCGCGAGCTCATCGGCGCCATCGTGCGGAGCGCGGTGCGCCGCTTCATCAACCAGCGCTTCGACCGCAAGCCGGTCGTGATCCCGCTGGTCCTGGAGGTCTGATGGCCGAGCGAGTGGCGGAACGACCGGCCGACCGAGGGGTCGAGCGGGGAACGGGGCCGGGAGCCGGCGCGCGGGCCGAGGCGGCCGGGCGCGCGGCGCGCCGGGCCAGGCGCGAGCAGGGCCGCTGGGTACGGGAGGTCAAAGGTATCCTGGCTCTCGCCCTTGCCGGTTTCAGCGGCGTCGCCCTCTTTGCCTATGAGCCGACGGTGCACCTGCTCGATCAGTCGAGTCCCGTCGGCCCCGTCGGGGTCTGGCTCGGCTGGATCTTCTTCTGGGCCTTCGGCTATGCGGGATTTCTCTTCCCGCTGCTCCTGGCGGGCTATGGCGCCTCCGCCTTCATCCGCTCGCGCATGGTCACGGGCTGGCCCGCTGGCCTCGGCCTCGCCCTGCTCCTCATCAGCGCCACGGGCATTCTCACCCGGATGTCCGACACCCTCTCCGAGCAGCGCATCCACAAGGGCGGCGTGCTCGGCTGGGCGGTCTCCGAGGCTCTCCGCGCCTCCGTCGGCACCGTGGGCGCCTGGATCATCCTGCTCGTCCTCATCCCTGTCGCCATGCTCCTCATCACGCGGATCTCGCTCCACGTCATGTCGAGCGCGCTGGGTGCGCGGCTCCGCGCGCTCCTCTTCTTCCACGGCACCGAGACGGCAAGCCCGGCGGTGCGGCCCCCTCCCGGCAGACTCGATCCCGCCGTCGAGCCCGATGAGCCGGCCGATCCGCCTCGTCTCGTCGTCAAGGAGCCCGCCAAGCTCAAGGGCTCCCTCGTGGAGAAGGGCCTGGCCTGGCAGGAGACCTTCGACTTCGGCAA